>JAHCSU010000234.1 GCA_023522315.1 Nostoc sp. CCCryo 231-06 | reverse complement strand
TCTTTAATACTGGTGATATTAATTATTGAATATTTTAAGTTTTTCTACGTAAATTTTATAGAAGCTTTTATTATCAGTATATATACTACAAAATGAAGTGCAGAATGTGGGATATAGATGGCTCTACTTAATGGTTCATGAATAAGAAGATTCCCAAATTTCTCTAAAAAGTTGGGAATCTTGGCGTTTCATTACTCTTTCGCAAACCCAATTAATCATCAGTTGGATCATCAATCATTTCCGGTACTAAAGCTGGGTTACTTTTACGTTCTTCCGGTGATTGCTCCCGAATAACATCGTCTATTCTTGCAGGGTGTTTGATTTTGTCAAGTACCTCTGGACTTAATTGCGATGCATCACCTTCTGGATTCGACTTTTCAGCTTGACTAGGAACTGTTTCCTTATTCATAAATATTTGCGTAAACCCTAAACTCATACGCCAAGCTTAAGTTCTTTTGTGATGAGGTACACACTATCTTTAGACTTAATTTCACACAGTGGTGGGTAAGAAAAGCGTAGGCCTACCCCGTCGTAGACATCGCTTGTTCTGTAGAGGATGTTTTAAAGAAGCACTAAAGTCCTTACTACAAACTCATCTAAATTAATCACATAGACTACTAGATTCTTTCTTCCAAGTAGCGAGAAATTGCACTGTCAAGGGGTGGCATTAATTCACCTCGGCTGCTACCAAGAACGCTGTAAGTTGGGCGGGGAGCAGTTAAACCAAGCTGTTCTGTGGGCACAGAAATCAGACTAGTGACACTGACTCCAGCTTGTTTAGCCGCTAACCTTGCTAAATCAGCCCAGGCGATCGCACTCTTATTCGCCAAATGCCACAGCCCACACTCGCCGTCAATTAATAAATCTAGGCTGGCATGAACTAAATCTGGTACATAAGTAGGTGAAACAATTCCATCCTCTGCGGCAATGAAATTATTACCAGCACTAAGCTGACGTAGGGCGATCGTGACAAAGTTATACTCATCCCACGGGCCAAAAAATGCACTTGTGCGAATCACCAGTGATGCGGGATAAGCCTGCAATACCAGCTTTTCTGCCAAAACTTTGCTGCACCCATATACATTAAGAGGGGCAACGGTATCAGTTTCGACATAAGGATTAGACACAGCACCATCAAATACCAAATCTGAGGAGAAAGTTAATAGCGGTACATTATGTGCAGCGCAAGCAGCAGCTAGAATCGCTGGCCCTTCGGCGTTCACTTGCAGGCAAACATGGGGTTCACGTTCGGCATCGTCCACCCGCACGTATCCGGCAGCGTTCACAACCGCCCACGGCTTCAACTGGGTAAACATCGCATCCACAGAGACAGGATCGGTAATATCCATCTCTTGGCGCGTCAGCAGGTGATATGAAATTCCGCGCACTTCGCACAATCGAGCAAAAGCCTTTCCGAGAGTTCCTCTGGCACCGACGATCGCCAGGGGACGAGGGGAGGCAGGGGGCATTGAGGAAGTTTTTTTCTTTCCTTCCCCTATCATCGCATTGCAACTTAGTGCAGGGTATAACAGGCGCTCTTGTCGATGCCACCAGCCAGGGGTTTCAAGTAGCGGATGATTTGGTTGATGCCCATTTGCTAGAATCTGCAACATTTTAGCGATCGCTGTCGGTCGAGTATGTGGCGATTCTCCAGAGGAGACGCTACGCGAACGCAAATCAAATACTCCTGGCTCGTAGTAGCCGTTAGCTTTTGTGACTAAACTATTCCAATCGTAGCTGCCAAGAAGCGCCCAAGCAGTGACAGCGCGGATATCTACACCCTCAGCTTGTAATTCTTGCGCCGCATTCCACACCTCATAAAACCAGCGTAGCTGCTCCTCACGGGTGCAGCTGATATGAGCTTCGGTGACAGCAAGGGGCAGGTGATAGCGTTCCCATGCTTCTAGTAATAATGTACGTGGGCCTGCCAAACCCTCAGCACAAACTCGCACCGCCTCTACATCTGCATACTTGTCATCCCCATTACCGCCATGCGTCCAAGCTGGATAATTTTCTGTGTGTTCATCCAAAAAGCGTTCGCTGGTTAAATAATGGTTAATCCCAATGATGTCAGGGGGGCAGGTATTTTGCAAAAATGTCTCAAGTTCAGCCTCACCAATACCACACTTCTTTAAGTAACCCCACATTGAATGAGTTGGGTTAATTCGACCGCACAATAAATCAAGGCTCAACCAACGGCGCTCGTTCTCAAATTCTGCTTGATATTCTAGTTTCGGTGTACTGTAAGTCTTACCTAAATCTTCGGTTTGCACTAGTTGAGCGCTAGGGTTGACTTCCCGGATTGCCTTCATTGCCAAGGCTACTGAGCGACACTCTCCTAACAAAGCACGGGCGAAAGTTAAATCATCCCGTCCGTGAGGATACCAGTGACCATACATTCCACTGAATCGCGCCGTTGTCAGTGGCTCGTTTACAGGCGTGTAATATGTAACCCAAGGATAGCGATCGGCAACCGCACGGGCGAATACAGCTAGTTTCTCTGGAAATTCTGGGTCTACCAAACTTGTATCTCGTGGGCCACTACCATGATGCACTAATCCCACAATCGGACAGATACCAAGTTCGCGCAAGCGCCCCAGTCTTTCATCCGCCCAAGACCAATCGGCATTTTCTAGCCCATTAGGTGCTATCTTCTCCCACAATACAGGGTAGCGGATAGCTTTTATCCCTAGTTCTGCAAACAAATCTAAATCATTTAAGCGCGTTGCATGACCGTTGCATTCCAACTGGTCTAAATACTCATCACCCACGCGATTAACTGTACACTCTACACCAGCCCACACTTCCAAGGGGAGTTGTGAATTATTCTCTCTCAAGACGTGATAAATAACGTCTTTACTTGAGTTAAAGACAAAAGTCATAATTTACACAACCAAAGCTTTTATTACCTTTATCAAGACTTACGCAAACAATAGCAGAAACCCTTTTTTCAGGTAGGGGCAATTCATGAATTGCCCCTACAGCGTGTAATTTTGCGTAAGTTCTACTTGAATATTTCCGCGTTTTGATAACGCAGATATAATATCTACTATTTTTTGCGGATTGTTGATTACAAAAGCATGAAGAAAAATACAGAATTCAAAATCAATTAGTGGAATACTCAGATCCAACAGTTTCTTAGTACAGCTTTGCATAAAATCGTAGCGTTTTTAATGCAACGGGATGCATTGGCATTGTCAGTCGATGCATTAGCATTGCAGGGTATTGCCAAATTTAATTCGCTACGAATTAATGAAATGCTGTGCTTACTAACCACTAAATCATCTGCCAGTCACATAAAATTGCCAATCTAACTTCTGTAGAGACGCGATGGATTGCGTCTCTAGTTTAAAAAATTGCAGCCTGGGGAGTGCCTGACCACGATTAACATCAAGAAACTTAAGCCTTAACCGCTATTTGTTTGTATGTTGCTAAAGCCTGCGCCACACAATGATCCATGTTTAGATACTTGTATGTAGCTAGCCGTCCCACAAAATGCACACCTGATGTTGACTCAGCCAGGGCTTTGTATTGTTTGTAAATTTCCTGATTTTCAGGACGTGGCACTGGATAATAGGGGTCGCCCTCTGCCTTAGGAAACTCGTAAACAATACTAGTTTTGGAGTGTTCCTGTCCGGTTAAGTACTTAAACTCAGTGATCCGGGTATACAGTTGTTCGTTGGGATAGTTAATTACTGGTGCTGACTGAAACACAGGGGTGTGATGCGTTTCGTGTTTGAAATCTAGTGAGCGATAGGGTAGTTTACCGTAGCGACAATCAAAAAACTCATCAACTGGCCCCGTGTAAACCATCTCGCGGCAGGGTATAGCCTTCTCAATTTCGCGGTAATCGGTGTTGAGCATTACCTTAATGTTCGGATGATTTAACATATTCTCAAACATCCGGGTAAAGCCGTGCAGTGGCATTGCTTGGTAACTATCTGTGAAATATCGGCTGTCGCGGTTTGTACGGGTGGGAATTCGGGCAATTACTGTTTTGTCCAGTTCTGAAGGATCAAGTCCCCATTGTTTGCGAGTGTAGTTTTTGAAGAACTTTTCGTAAAGTTCCTGACCAACTTTACTAATCACTACATCTTCAGAGGTACGGATGTGTTCTCTCGGTTCTGCAACTGACTGAAAAAACTCTTCTGCCTGGAATGAATTGAGGTTCATTCCATAGAGTTTGTTGATGGTGTCAAGGTTAATGGGGATGGGAACGAGTTGACCATCTACACTGGCTAGAACGTGATGCTCGTAAGAACGCCAGGGAGTGAACTGTGAGAGGTATTCAAATACTTCGCGGGAACTGGTATGAAAGATATGGGGGCCGTATTTATGTACGAGAATCCCGTGGTCGTCGTAATGGTCGTAAGCATTGCCACCGATGTGATTGCGCTTGTCTACAACCAATACTTTTTTACCGGAATGTCTCGCCAAGCGATCAGCGAGAACGCTACCAGAGAAGCCTGCACCAACAACTAAATAATCAAATATAAAGTCTCTGGTAATGATGCTTGGTGCTTCTGGGATATCTGTTGAGATGGGAGATTTCCCATTTTTACCATTACCATTAGTTGTGGTATCTGGTGTGGTTGCGAAGCTCTTAAAGAGCGGCTGCGCCAACGCAGAATCTATCAACTGCATCATCGATCCCCAAGTCCGATCCCAAGAAATCTGCTCTAAGAATGCATCTACCCGACTCAACCATCCTGATGCTGGAGTATCTTTTTGCAATGCTTGTTCTGCGGCGGCGACAAACTCTTCAGTCGTGTCTGCAATTCGTACTAGCTTCAAATCTCCATAAGGGCGCACCACATCTCGAATCGAGGTAGAGACTACAGGTTTACCTGCGGCTAAATACTCTGGTGTTTTAGTCGGACTAATAAAACGTGTTGACTCGTTTCGCGCAAACGGCAACATTGCCAAATCCCAACCCCCTAGATATGCAGGCAAGTCTTTATAGTCTTTACCACCGAGATAATGAATATTTTCATGCTGTGGCAGAGTTGCTGGGTCAATTTTCACAACTGGCCCAATTATGACTAAATGCCAATCAGGACGAGCCTCGGCAATTCCAGCTAGTAATTCAATATCCATCCGCTCATCAATTACACCAAAGAAGCCAAGGCGGGGATGAGGAATATTTGCTTGGTCTGCTGGTTCTTCTTTAACGGTTCTTCCTTGTCCAAAGTGGGCTACATCTACACTACTGGGAAAGGCATAAACGTTTGGATGCTGGTTTACTTTACTTTCGTAAAGGCTTTGCCCGCCTGTAAATACTAGGTTTGCCCGACGAAATAGTTCTGCTTCGTAGTTCTTTAAAGTAGGGGATGCTCCTTTAAAGGCAGACAATTCATCCATGCAATCGTAGATAACAGCTTCCGGTTCTAAATGGCTTGCCCATGCGATCGCCATTGGCGTATAGTACCAACAAATGTACTTAGAGATATTATGTTCTGCAAATAACCCATCCAGTAGTACTTTTATATCTGCGTTTACTGCTTCCTCACTTAGACCTTCTGGTAAATATGGAACAACAACTATCACTCCACTTTTGTCTTCACTAACGTCTAATCGCCCCAATGGTTCCCGACTAAAAATTGGCTCTTCGATAAAGAACACTCTCTTTTTTTGAGCGCAGCGACTTAAAAGATGTTGTGGTCTTTGATATACAAAATTCCAACGCAGATGAGATAAGCAAACTATATCAGGTGTATCGGTAAAAGCTTTTGTTGACCGAGAGTTTTTGTTCAATGAGGATAAATTTATTGATGTCCCTAGCGATTGTGATTTCGCTGTCTCCGATGATTTTGCTTCATTTACCGTTGGCGACACAATATGACTCACACCGTTGTTTTGTACTTGCACTTTATTGCTTGACATAGAATATTAACTCAACTTGCAGAATGTTGGACTAACAAGTTCTGTTTTTCGTAAGAAGTAATTTTATTATTTGCTTTTTTCAATTACATATTCATCTATCTAAATATAGTAATTAAAAATTATTATATTATTCTTAAGTATTAAAATTATAACGTTAATCATACTTAATTATATGTCAAATTTAGCTAAATATATAATTAGATATACGCCAAAAGGCTTACATGGGCGTTACTTTTGTAAGTAAAGATTAAGACGAAGTATATCAAAAGTATAAAAAACATAAATTACTTAAGTATCTGCTACAGATGTTTTATAGTTACTGCTCAGAAATATCTGAGGATGTCCAGTCCAAAAATTATTAAAATCTATATCTATCAGAACTTTAGACTTTTTGCTGATCACCTAAATTAACTAAAATTGTATAATTTTCCTGGTTTGGACTGGAACTTTTGAGCAATTGCTCAATAATATGGTTTATATCGTTTGATTGGATAAAGTCGATTTGAGAAGAAATTACATTTTATTTGGGGTTCTAAACACACCTCAAGAAAGATGGATATTTATCGCAACGAGAAGAGTATTGGAGATAGCGTACTTTTCCAGAGATATTAGGTTCTTTGCACGATCATCAATCTCGCCAAAAACATTTTGAGTAAATGATCTAGTGGAAATACACGCTGGTTTAGCCAAGCTTTCTTAGGAACTGATCATGATTAAACGAACCTTAGTTACTATTGTTCTCCTTGCAGTCGGATTTTTCGTGTCATTGGGATACTCAGCATTACTTCCAAATAGTGAGTGAACGCTCAAACAAAATGATACAAATATGTTAGTAAGGGCATGGCATTGCCATGCCCCTACGATAAATTTATATGTGTCAAGGTTTTCGTGAATTGGTATTAATCCTTGGAAATCAAATTGATTTGGAGGCGATCGCCTGTGGTGTCCAAGTGGGGCCTTCGCAATATGGCCCATCTGGCGTCCAAATGAGTTTATCCAAGCACATTCGCCGCGCATCCATGTTCGCCGCCCAGGCATGGTAAACAATGTACTCAGTTTGACCATCGGGGCCCACAACGATTGAGTTGTGTCCAGGCCCTTTGACACGATCAAGAAGCGATGGCTCCGCCAACGCCAGGGGCGAACGCAACACCCTTGGCCCCGTTTCGTTACCGACATCAGAGTAAGGCCCCATCACATGATCCGCAACTCCATAATCTACACCGTAGTCCTCAGTTTCCCAGCGCCCACCACTATAAAAGCAATAATATCGACCTCCATGTTTACGAACACAGGGGCCTTCTAAGGTATGCCAATCAAAATGTTCACCATACATCAATCGGTTGGCTAAAAATCTTTGCCAATCGGAACGTGCCCGTAAGACGACTTTCCCGACACCACAGAGTTTCGTCATATCTTGGAGTCGGTCTACAAAGAGGGCAGTGCCAGTACGCACGCCGTCGTCAGTGTCTAAAAAATCACGAGCATAAAATAAATACCATTGCCCATCATCATCACGGAATGGGTGGGGGTCAATGGCGAACGAGCAAGCATCCGGGTCTACAAGTGGCTCACCAACATCTTTATAGGGGCCCAAGGGAGTATCGCTTGTGGCAACACGCAACTGATGATTCTTGTCCTCGTGTCCTACAGAGTAGTAGAGGTAGAACTTGCCGTTGCAATAAGCAACTTCCGGGGCCCAAAAATTATCGCCAAGGGAAGGGTCTGGCCGCAACAGTGCGTTACCAACAAAATCCCAATTGATGAAATCAAAGGAGCGTAATAAAGGAAATACACGCAGTTTGTTAGTAGAATCCGCTATTTCGTCTACCATTCCTTCCGCTTCGGCTGCACCAGTGCCGATCGCATAGTATACACCCTCAAATTCCCAAACAAAAGGATCGGCAAAATAGCCTTTGTAGACTGGATTGGTATAAGTTAACATCTCGGTGATAGCTATAGCGTGTTAACTCAATTCTTTAGGAAGTGCGATCGCAAAAACAACTACCATAGGCAAGAGGCAATTAAATGGTCGTAGGGTTTTTTACCACGACAGCGTAACGGGCATTACCGTGCGAAAAAACCCTCTGGTGGAGTGCTGGGACAAAAACATCATGACTCAAACAGTTGAAACTCAGATTATCAACGTAGAAGAACGGCTCAGGCAGGCAATGCTTGCTTCTGATGTAAACGTTTTGAATGAACTACTAGCCCCCGAAATTATTATCATCAGTCATCTTGGAGAATTATTAGGAAAGCAAGATGATCTAGCCGCCCATGAATCTGGTTTGATTAAGATACACGAATTGAAACCTTCTGAAGAGCATATTCAAATTTATGGAGAGGTGGCGATCGTTTCAGTCCGAATGCAATTGTCTGGTAGTTATAATGGCAGCCCTGCAAATGGTGACTTTCGTTTCACGCGAGTTTGGGCTGTCTCTTCGAGCGGAACTTGGCATATCGTCACTGCCCATATAGGTATGGTGGCGTGAACTACCCCGCAGTAAGACGGCGGGGTAGTTCACAAGTCTCTAATACTTGAAATTCACGTAAGTTTCAACCTTTTCCTTTGGCAACTGTTCCACCACCTGACACCGAATCATCTGCCTTAACTTCTCTGGTAAACTCTCATAATAGTCTCTTTGGAGAGTCAAATCTACCTTCGGCGTGTGCAACCAATGCATAGCATAGCCCATAACTACCATCGGTCTTGGCTGGTTAGTCCGATTTGGTGAACCCCGGTGCAGCGCCAAAGGTGTCCGAATCATCGCATCCCCTAGCTGCATATAAAAAGATTCCATCGGAATTTCACCAGTGGCAATTTTCCTTAGTCCCTCTTCACGCGGCAAGATATGCGTACCACGCGCCATCTGGAACGGCCCGTTTTCTGCCGTTACTTCCACAAGGGGAAAGTTAACCGCAAGGGCGTAGAGTGGCGTTACTATTTGATCGGAAAACAAAGGGCGATAGTCCCGGTGGATTTCCTGATAATCCGAACCTTGTACTGGGAGATCAACTCCTAACTGAACCATCACATATTCCTGAAAAAATACTCGCTCAAGGACACCCATAATCACCGGATTGGCGATAACTTCCACGTTGGCAAAGGGGGAAACCCAAGGCAACGTTAGATAATAACGAGCAATTTCACGAGGAGCCAGCCCACCGGGTTGATTTTGACGCTCTCGGAATAAATTTTCAAAAGCTTTTGCCCATTCGCTAATCAATTCTTTATCAAAAAGACCGCGAATCACACAAATTCCATCTCGATTTAGGTCTTCGGCAAATCCGTTTAGGTCACTATCTGTATATTTATTTACTCTGCCTATACTTTGAACCATTTTCTTATCCTCGCCAATTCATCATGTTAAAGTCAAATTTAAATCGGACTCTCAACAGCAGTTTTTGCAATTGTTCGTCGATAAATAATAGCGCACCATTTCTGGAATTGGCTTGTCAGTTTTTGTAGACTTAGGTTATCGGAATCTCTTTAAAGATCCGGCTTTATTTTGTGGCTGATAGCGCAAAACTGTTGATTAGTTTCTAAGGTTTTCCGGTTGTGAGGTAAGGTGCTGAATCAGAAATACAGCAATGGTTCTTAAGGCAGTTCACTGCCCAAATTGTGATATTATAAATCTAGTAAGAGGTGAAAAAAGTACTGAAGGCAAAAAGTGCTACTTTTGCTGCCAAGATGGGAGTTTTTGCCGCACATTTATCCAGGGGTTCTGAAAATTACCTGCAACTCCGTAATCCAAGAATTAAAATAATTCGTAATTATTAATTAAGTTTTGTAACGGAGATTTAGCGCCAAACCGGAGCGGAAATTTCCTTTGATGTGAATTTTGCACTCTTAGACCCTGCCACAAAATTTGCCGCGACTCGAATGAGCGATCGCCGAACGTCTTGTTAGTTGTTCTTGAGTTAAACCCCCAGAATTAGTTAAAAAAACTTCCAGCATTATTGGGCAATAGAGTTAATTTGCAAAACCGAATTCAGCATAACTGTTGTGGAGTGGGCGTTTTGCCCGCCCAGTAGATGCAATTTAAATATGGAACAGCTTACCTGATTTTTTCCTGCCGACTTGGCAAATATTCACTATATGTGTGCCATAATGTCACGAGTCAATAGTGTATATCTAATTTTGTAGCCCCAATACTAGGGCGCTTGATGTATTTTATGTTTATTATTAAGCGATAAGTAGCGTTATGCAAGTACAGGTATAAATTTATATAGATTATAGAAAAAGGAGAAAATCAACTCCTGGAATGTCTCAAAACAGCCTAGTTTAGGCTAAACCGAAGGCACAAAAAAATTTGTTCTATTGTAGTTACATTAAGAGGTTTTAATGAAGTTGTTGGATATACAAAATCGTAAAGTCGAATTACCCTCCAATACAGATAATCAAAGGGTTTCTGGTTTCCCAGAAGCTGGGTATCCACGTCCACAGTTACAGCGATCGCACTGGCTAAATTTAAACGGTCTGTGGAAGTTCGCATTTGATGATGAAGGGCGATGTGTTCAACCAGGCGATATCCAGGGGTGGAGTCATGATATACAAGTTCCCTTCGCTCCCGAATCTACCAAAAGTGGTATTGGTGATACAGGTTTTCATCCAAACTGCTGGTATGAGCGAGAATTTGAAACGCCTTTATGTGACGGCAGATTATTACTGCACTTTGGGGCTGTGGATTATCGCGCCCGTGTATGGGTGAATGGTCAATACATGCTAGAGCATGAAGGGGGACATACTCCTTTCACGCTGGATATTACCGCAGTTTTGAATGACACTGGCATAACTAAAGTAACAGTCTGGGCCCAGGATGATCCTGGTGATCTTGCCAAGCCTAGAGGAAAGCAGGATTGGCAATTGGAACCGCACAGTATTTGGTATCCTCGCACCAGTGGTATTTGGCAAACAGTCTGGATTGAGCGTGTGGGTAAAACTTACATCGATCACATCCGGTGGAGTCCCGATTTCGAGCGCTGGGAAGTTGGTTGTTATGCTGCGATCGCAGGTGATGCCCCTGCTGGTATCCAAATCAAGGTGAAACTGAGCATTGGCAATACCGTGCTGGCAAACGATACCTATGAAGTGTTTAACGGAGAAATTGGTCGCCGCATCTCCCTTTCCGATCCAGGTATCGACGACTACCGCAATGAATTGCTGTGGAGTCCAGAAAAGCCCACTCTAATGGATGCCCACGTTGAACTTTGGTATAAAGATCAACTATTGGATGAAGCAAAATCCTATACAGCAATGCGGACTGTGGGGATACAGCGCGATCGCTTTATGCTCAATGGTCGTCCTTATTATTTGCGCTTAGTTCTAGATCAAGGCTACTGGCCCGATTCGCTAATGACAGCACCGGACGATGGCGCATTGCGGCGCGATGTCGAACTCGCCAAAGCAATGGGTTTTAACGGAGTCCGTAAGCACCAAAAAATTGAAGACCCGCGATTTTTATATTGGGCAGATAAGCTGGGGTTGTTAGTATGGGAAGAGATGCCCAGCGCATATCGTTTCACACCTAAAGCAGTGGAACGCACGACGCGAGAGTGGGCTGAGGTGATTAGGCGGGATATCAGCCACCCCTGTATCGTAGCTTGGGTAACATTTAATGAATCCTGGGGAGTTCCGAATCTGGTTGAGACTGCGGCTCACCGAAACTACGTCTTGGCAATGTATCACTTAACTAAAACTCTCGATCCGAGCCGCCCGGTGATTGCCAACGATGGCTGGGAAAGTACAGATACAGATATTCTGGCTATTCATGACTACGACACTCAGGCACAGCGATTAGCTCATCGCTATGGGCCAGAAATGAAGCTATCGGATTTGTTTGACCGGAAGCGTCCTGGAGGGCGCATCCTGACACTGGATAACTTTCCGCATCAGGGACAGCCAGTAATGCTGACTGAGTTTGGTGGCATTGCCTATGCCCCTGTTGATACCCCGGATGCAGATAAAGCTTGGGGATATGAGCGTTGCTCCAATATTTCCGAGCTAGAAATGAAATACGCTTCTCTGCTCGAAACGATTAATGATATCGAGCTATTTAGCGGATTTTGCTACACCCAATTTACAGATACTTTCCAAGAAGCTAACGGTTTATTATACGCCGATCGCACGCCTAAATTTCCCATTCAAGCGATCCGCGCTGCGACCCTTTCAGGACAAGGATTATGTACTCCCACAAGCTGTTAAAGCCGGATGGTCGCCCACTGACCTTATACAGTCGATACCCGATTGCCGATAATATCATAGCCACTAGCCCTAGTAATGAACCAGTGCAGGCAAATCCCCACCTGCGCTGGCATCCTTTACGCGGCGAATGGGTTGCTTACGCTTCTCACCGTCAAGGGCGGACTTTCATGCCACCCCCGGAGTATAACCCCCTAGCACCCACTACGAAACCGGAGTTTCCTACAGAACTTCCACCAGGCAAGTATGATGTAGCGGTGTTCGATAACCGCTTTCCCTCAATGGCTCAAGCGGCAAACGACCCACCAGAGTGTATTGTGGAAACATTGCCTGCTAATGGGGCGTGTGAAGTGGTGGTTTTTGCTCAAAATGCCCAAGCTTCCCTTAGTTCCCTAGAACTGGAACACCTTGATTTGCTGTTGCAAGTTTGGGGCGATCGCACCAGCGTATTGGGAGCAAATCCCCAAATTCAGTACGTGTTGCCTTTTGAAAATAAAGGTGTAGAGGTGGGTGTAACTTTGCACCATCCCCACGGGCAAATTTACGCCTATCCTTTTATACCGCCTGTTCCGGCGCGGATGCTGTCAATGCAGCAGGGGTATTATGAAGAACATCAACGGGGTTTACTGCAAGACTTGATTCAGGAGGAAATTGCAGACAATCAACGGATTATTTATCAAGATGAGTATGCGATCGCATTTGTCCCAGTATGCGCTCGTTACCCCTATGAAGTCTGGATTGCACCAAAAGAGCCAGTTGGCACTTTTATGGATCTTACCCCAGAACAACGTTGGGGACTTGCTAAGGCGTTAAAAACTGTCACTCTCAAGTATGACGGCTTGTGGAATCGCCCATTTCCTTACTTGATGGCTTGGTTCCAAGCACCAACTGACGGTTTAGCGCATCCCGAAGCGCATTTACACGCCGAGTTTTTTCCACCATATCGGACAAGCGAAAGGCTGAAGTATCTGGCGGGAACTGAACTTGCAGCAGGGATGTTTGCCAATGATGCTTTACCGGAGCAGAAAGCGAAAGAGTTACAGGCTGTGGTTGTAGATATTGAAATGCCAGTTTCGGTATAAAGAAAAAATAGGTAAACCAAAACAAGCGCATCTCATGACGGATGCGCTTATTGTTGATAAAAAAACAAAATTAATTCCCCGTACCCCTCCGGGGATCTTGCTACGTGCAGCGTCCCGTAGCGAAGGGGCTGACTATTGCTTGATATATGGATGAGCATCTACGTGTTGTTCCTGATATACTTCCGGCGTATTGATGTCTAATAGCACAGCCGGAGTCTCAAATTTAACTTGATGAATTACTGGATAAAATTCTCTGATAATTTGGCGTAAACCTAAAGTTTCTTCACGGATATTTTGTAAGTGCGATCGCATCCCATTACTAAAGAACAATGGATGTCCCATTTTACCTTGATATATGGGTGCAGTAATCAATGCTGAATTATCTTGGTGTGCTAGCAGTAATTTCTGGTAAATCTCTAATTTTCTGGGTTGATCAACTGCTGAAATCGCTAATATTTCAAAATTGAGGGGAATGTGTTGCAACCCTGTGAGCAGGGAAGTTGTTTTCCCGACATTGGCATGAGGATTAATTATAGCCAAACTGCCAAGTGGACAATCTTTTTGTTTGTTGCTGTTGTGTGAACCTAGCACTACCACAGGGGTAAAACCTACACTGAACCACTGTTTTAGTTGATAAGTTAATAATGTTTCACCTTCACCCCAAGGGAGTGAAGTTTTACAAGTACCCATACGAGTAGATGCACCTGCTGCGAGAACAATAGCAAAGTTTAAATTAATACTAAAGTTGCCTGATTCTCTCACTGTTGTAGTTAGATATAGCAGTTCCCATTCACATGCGGTACAACATTATATCGCCAAGTGTAAGGGCACGGCAGTGCCGTGTCCCTACGGGTGTACCTCACGTAAACGAGAAACGCCATAATGAGTTTGGTTATCTTGTAAGACGGTAATCGATCCCGCCGTAAACATTGATTGCTTGCCCATGAATGGCACGCGATTGGCTTTATCGCCGTCTTTTGTAAAAATTTGAGCATTATCCTTCTAACTCTGACTTTTCCATATCCCGTGAAAAGTCAGACCATAACAAAGTCATCACTACTTGGTAAGATTGTACAAGGTTAAATTTTCTAACCACCGTTGTATATACAAGAGTTCTCATAGAGTAGTCTAATATTCAATGTTTTCTTATCTAAACTCTGGGAAATAATCTTTGAGCAAATAAAATCTATCTTAAGATATCAATTCTTCTGACAAAAGATAGTTGTTCGCAATATATGTATTGTGAGAAAAAACATATTAATCATCTATTTTGCCTAACAGAAAGGAGGCTCAATTTGTCAGACCACTATTTGGATGACTATAGACTTTCAAAAGGTGAAGCAGAGAATAGCTTTAATTACTGCTCAGATTGAGGAAGTGCTAATTAAGTACCATACTCTAGATGAAATCTCCAAGTTTAAAGGCGAGAAAAACTAATATCGGGTAATATGTTACTCGATATATATTGGTTGTAACTGGCTGATACAACTCCTACTAGCCTGTCTCTCGGCTTATTCCAGATAAAAGTATTGTAACGATAATGACGCACTCTCCAAATTCAGAAAATAACCATAAACCACCTAATCGTCGTTTATGGCTTCTCCTCTTAGGACGTACCAGTTTGGCTCTCGGTGTCGTTTTGCTGGGTGGAATTGCAGTCGGTGCTTGGTGGGCTAGAAGCTATATATATAAAGATTTAGCGCCATTAGTACAGCAAAATCTCGAACAATTGCTTGAGCGTCCAGTAAAAGTAGGGAAAGTTGAACGTTTTTCACTCTCTAGTCTAAGGTTTAGCTCTCTATCAATACCAGCAACTCCCACCGATTTAGACCAGGTAGTAGCAAAAGCCTTGGACGTAGAGTTCTCGCCTTTGCAGCTTCTCCTTACCCGAAAACTAGCATTAAATGTCACATTAGTTCAACCCAATGTTTACATTCAACAAGATCAGGATGGTCGCTGGGTTACAGCCCAAGTCAAGGCTGGGGAAGGAAAAGGTGCTATTCAAACTGAGTTGGAGACACTTCAAATTCAAGATGGGAATGTAGAGTTATCGCCAGCTTCTGCACCAACTAGACCGAAAGGATCAGTAATATTAAATCAAGTTGGTGGTGTTGCTCGATTTTTTGATCAAAATCAAAGAATTGCTTATGACTTAAATAGTCAACTTGCTAGGGGAGGCGCAGTTAAAATCTCTGGTGAGACACAAATAAAAGCTCAACAAACTAATCTCAAGCTGCAAGCACAAAATTTACAAGCATCTGATATAAGTCGATTAATTGAGTTGCCAATTGCCTTGCAAGCAGGGCGTTTAGATGCTGAATTAGGGGTTCAGATTCCGCCCAAACTGTCAGAAGTAGCCGTTACGGGAACAGCTACAGCTAATCAAATCACTGCTAAAATTCCAAATATTCCTCAGCAAGTTTCTAATTTTAATGGCAGATTTATATTTCAAGACCAGACAGTTTTTTTAGAAAATCTGAATACGAACTTTGGCAAAGTTCCTATTGTGGCTAATGGAACAATTAATACCCAAACAGGTTTTAATGTCTCGGCTCAAATAAAACCAGTTAGTGCGAAAAATATCTTAGATACGCTGAATGTAAATTCGTCAGTCCCAGCTAGTGGCGAAGTTCAAGCAAATATTAAGGTATTAGGCGCACTACAGCAACCAGTCGTTAGCGGTACATTAAGCAATACAAAACCTATTCAAGTTGATCGCGTTCTCTTCACAGCCCTCAATACTGACTTCCGCTTGAATGTATCTCAAACTGCATCTCAATTTACTCTCTCCAATCTGAAACTAGTCCCCGCAGCAGGTGGTCAAATAACAGGAGGCGGTCAAGCTAATATAGGAGCCAAAGATAACGTAATATTTAATGCTCAAGCTGATGGTATATCAGGGGATATACTAGCACGTAGCTACGGCGTTGCTCTACCGATCGCAGTCGGCAATATTTCAGCAAAAGCAGAAGTTTCTGGTTCACTTGGCAAACAACCATTGAAACTTGATATTACTAGTGTTCAAGTAACGCCGCCAACAGGGGGAAGAATTACAGCCAGTGGTCAAGTTCAACTAGCACCTCAAGGTCAAGTATCTTTAGGTATTCAAGCTCAAGGTTTACCAGGAAATGCGATCGCTCAAGGTTACGGTATTTCAACTCCGATTAATGTTGGGGGTATATCTGCGAACGCAAAAGTTTCTGGTTCTCTAGGTAGCCCATTAAACGTAAATGTTGCTAACGTTCAGGCAAATCCAGAGGTGGGAGGGGAAGTCACAGCTAGCGGTCAACTTCAGCTTGCACCCCAAGGCAAAGTATCATTTAACGTGCAAGCCCAAAATTTACCAGGGGATGCGATCGCTAAAGCTTACAATTCCTCGCCGTCCATCACCATCGGTAATGTATCAGCAAATGCCAATATTTCTGGCACTTTGAATAATCTGCAAACAGTCGCGCGGGTGCAAGCGCCGAAAGCTACCTATCCCACTAGTGGACGAGTTGTTGTTGCCAAACAAGGAGAGAGTATTATTTTCCCTGATGCGGTTTTGAACGTTGCAGGTGGGACAATCAGAGCTAGTGGTCAACTTGCACAAGAACGCTGGCAAGGAGTTGTCAAAACTTCTCAAATTCAACTCAATCGGTTCTCACCACAACTGCGAGGACGGCTCAATAGTAATATTGAGTTAGCAGGCACAACACAATCTTTTCAGCTTGCAGATATTCGCGCCGCCGGACAAATCCGCCTTTCCCAAGGGGTGGCACTGCTAGCAAAACCACTCACCGCTCAATTTCAGTGGAATGGACAGCAGATTATAGTTGAAAACGCAAGTACCCCAGGATTGAGCGCTAATGGTGCGATCGCAATTCAGTCTCCACCAAGTGGCGCACCCCAAATTGCGGGATTTAATTTAAATGTACTGACGCAAAATTTCAACTTAAAAAATACTGGTTTTGAAATTCCTGGTGACGTAGAAGTAGCAGGATTACTAGATTTTAATGGGCAAGTTACAGGTACTCCAGATGTACCTCAAGCCAATGGTAATATCCGGCTGCGGAATTTCAATGTGAGTAACTTGGTCTTTGACCCACTTTTAACTGGAAATGTGAATTTTCAAGGGGGGCAAGGAGCAAGTCTGCGATTAGCCGGGAAGCAAGACAGGATTGCACTTAACTTAGGTGCAGATTATCGTCCGACTTCATTTTTAGTCAAGCGGGGTGGCGCAGTTACCACAGGTAGAACTGAGGGAGAGAATTTACTCATCAACGCTCAACAGTTTCCTATAGCTTTGGTTGGCGGCTTTTTACCTAACAATCAATTAAAACCTCTGGCGGGGCAACTATCGGGGGATTTAGTTGTTAATCTGAATAATTATGCCATTGCGGGAGACGTTGCGATCGCAGGGCCTCGTGTTGCCAGAGTTGCAGCAGATGAATTTCGCGGCAGCATCAATTATGCTGATGGTACTGCTAGCTTGACTAATGGTCAGTTGCGGATTGGAGATAGCAACATTGCCCTCAGTGGAAATGTGCAAACAGGGAATGATCCGAAATTTCAATTCCAAGCTAATTTAGACCAAGCCAGAGTTGAGAGACTTTTACAAGCGTTTAATATCTTTGATTTTCAAGACCTTAGTACTGGGTTGCAGCCTCCAACGTTTGCTGGAGCAGAAGTACTTAATACCCAGCCTATCAGTTTGCCTAATGCAGATTTGAAAACACAGTTAGCATATTTCTCTAATATTGCAGCATCGATAAAAAAACAACAGCAACAAGAAACAACAAAAGACACATCTTTACCTACCCTTGCAGAATTAACGGGTGTTTTGAGTGGGGGAATTACAGCTAATGGCTCGTTAAAATCTGGGTTAAATGTCGGCTTTAATTTCCAAGGTGCTAATTGGCAATGGGGTGAATACTCCATTAATCAAGTCGTTGCTCAAGGCAATTTTGCTGATGGTGTCGTCACACTTTCACCGTTGAGTGTTGGGATAAATCAAGGACTGGTGGCTTTTTCGGGACAGTTAGGAACTGAACAACTATCTGGAAAGTTGAATGTAGCAAGTCTGCCTCTATCGCTTTTACAACCTTTTATAGAAAAATACCCTATAGATATCACTGGTAATGTAAATGCTGATGCCACCTTAGGAGGTAGTTTACAAGATCCCAGAGTTCAAGGGGAAGTGACACTGGCGAATGCGACTCTCAACAAGCAACCTGTGCAAACAGGACAGGTGAACTTTGACTACAACAATGCTCGCTTGAATTTTGACAGTACTTTGCTAGTGACTGGAACGCAACCAGTTGCCATTACAGGTAGCGTACCTGCTCCATTACCTTTTGCCAAAGTGCAACCAGATAGCAATCAAATCAGCATCAACGCCAGCGTGAACAATGAAGGATTGGCACTGTTAAACCTGTTTACTAACAATCAAGTTGCTTGGGTAGACGGTCAAGGACAAGTAGATTTAAACGTTCGGGGTACTTTAAACGAACCAATTATTAACGGAAATGCCACACTCAACAATGCAACTTTTCGCGCTGAAGCCTTATCTGAACCCCTAACTAATGTCACAGGGACAGCGCAATTTAATGGTGATACAGTGAATGTCCAAGGTATCCAAGGCACTTACAATCAAGGGCAAATAAATGCATCAGGCATCCTGCCAATTTTTGATCCTCAGCAAGCCCTAGCAAATCCCCTAACAGTATCAATAGCAGACAAACTCGATTTTAAGCTTGCAGGACTGTATCAAGGCGGTGTCGGCGGCGATGTTGTAATTCGCGGAACAGCACTAAAACCTGTAATTGGTGGAGAAATTCAGCTGAGTGATGGTCAGGTAATCATTGGAAACTCTACCGCTAAGACAAAATCAGCAGCCACAGATCAAGCTAACACTAACGTCATAAATAGAGAAGAACTTAAAGTTAATCTCACACCTACAGCAGAGACTAATGCTAGCCCAGTGACTACACCACAAAGTAGCACTAGCGCAGTTACTCCACCCAATTTACCTATAAAGTTTGCAGATTTAAGGTTAATTCTAGACGACGATGTTCGTGTTACCACTCAGTCATTACTCGACTTTGTACCAGGAGGAGCCGCATTGAGTCAGCCCATACTGAACTTCGAGGCAAAAGGCGACCTAACGATAAATGGTACATTAGCCAAGCCCCTCCCTGAAGGAGTGATTCGTTTGACAGGAGGACGACTCAGCATATTTTCAACTGAGTTCGCTTTGGCGCGAGGCTACGAACAAACTGCGCGGTTTATTCCAAGTCAAGGGCTTGACCCTACTTTGGATATCCGACTTACGGCGATTGTACCTGAAGCATCAGCAACGAACAGTAGAATTTTGGAATCACCATTGTCTGCTGAAATCAGCGATGTTTCTGCTACTAACTTCGGGACTTTACGTACCGTTCGCGTTCAAGCCAGGGCCAACGGGCCAGCTAGTGAATTGGGCAACAATCTGGAACTAACGAGTGAACCTAGCCGTAGTAAGGGAGAAATAGTTGCTCTATTAGGTGGCTCAATTCTTGGTTCTTTCGGTCAAACAGATGCAGGACAAGGGCTAACTAATTTTGCTAGTTCTACCATTTTAGGTGGTTTGCAAGGAACTATTACTGCGATCGGACAGGCTATTGGTTTCAGCGAATTTCGGATATTTCCCACCCCTACCACTAGTAATGAAACAACGACAGCTTCAGTTCTGAATTTATCAGCAGAAGGTGTGTTTAATGTTAATAGAAATTTCTCTGCTTCTTTATCACGCCCTCTTTCTAGCGATGAGTCTTTCCGTTATAACGTGCTTTATCGACTCAATGATGAAATTTTGATGCGAGGCTCAACTAATTTAGGGGATGAAAATCAATTCCAAGTTCAGTATGAAACTAGATTTTAGATTACAAAAATAGGTAAGGTAGGGTGGGCTACTTTTTACAAGCCGATGCAATGGCAATACATTTCAGTTAAGCATTTCTTCCTTCCCTTTGCGTCCTTCTCTATGAGACGCTACGCGTTGGCGGTAGCCTGCGGCAAGCCGCTTTGCCTCTACGTTAAAAAAATAAAAAACTCTACAATCGCGTGTACTTGCGATCGCAGGCTGGAGCTTATGAGGTGTCGCATTATGAAATCTTTTAGATTGTATGTAAAGATTTGAAACTGATTAAACAACTGCGGGAGGATATCTCGCTAATGCTGGGGTTATAGTTTGAGGATAGATTATGGAAACTAACTGTGCTTCCCAAAACAATGGTTAGTTTATACTATCAGAAAGCTTAAATCTTAATCGGCTCAACCATGACCAAGAAAAATTTACTTGGCAACGAAATTTTCACGTTAGACAATATTCTTTCACCAAAAGAATGTGCTGAGTACATTACTTTAACCGAAAATATTGGTTATACAGATGCTCCTATTACTACCATTCGAGGTTTTGAAATACGTCCCGACATTCGCAATAATCAGCGTGTCATTTTAGATGACCAGGAACGGGCTTTTGATTTATGGCAACGTGTGTCAAGTTATATACCCAGCAGCATTGGCAGATGGCAAGCGGTTGGACTGAATGAGCGTTTTCGTTTCTATCGCTATGACCCAGGTCAGATGTTTGCGATTCATCATGATGGTTCTTATCGGCGACCTAACGGTGAGGAAAGTCTATTGACTTTCATGATTTACCTTAATGAAGGTTTTGAAGGCGGTGATACCCGTTTTCATCTTTCTCGCCGATACTATGAAGATTTACCTAATATTGCTGTGATTCCAGCAACAGGTATGGTTTTGTGTTTTGTCCATGAACTAGTACATGAAGGCGCTCCTATTATCCAAGGACGAAAGTACGTTTTACGCTCAGATATTATGTACCGTCAATTGAAGGATTTTTAAATTTTTCCAGATAAAGAAGTCCCAGTGCCACCACGCCGAACTTTAATTAACTCAGCATAGATACTAACTGCAATTTCTTCTGGTGTTAAAGCGCCAATATCTAAACCGATTGGTGCATATATTTGATGCAAAAATTCGGGTGTGTAACCTTTGGTGCTGGTGACGGTGGCTAAAACTACAGCATCTTTTTTAAGGTTTTTGCTAGTTGTTGGTAGAAGTTAAGCATGTATGAGAACAAACCGCAGAGGCGCAGAGGACACAGAGGAAGAAAAGAGTTTAAGGTGAATTGTTTAGTTGTCGCCAAATCCTTTTGGGTGTTATGGGGAGTTGGTATAGTCTACAGAAGGACTCAGATGAAGCGAAAATTCCAACAATATTTTTGGCGTTGTGCCCTAGTTGTGTTTCTAGCATTAACTGTATGTGGATGGAGCGTGCAGTCAGCACAAGCACTGCTGCGTCAACATCATGATTCTCCTGGTGTCTTACGCTACCACTCACAAGTATCTATCAAAGATGAAAAAGGATATGCTTGGCAAGTGCTACTGTTCAAACAGAATTACAACAGTCCGGTAAAAGACTTACGGTTGCGCTTGGTTGCTTTTCCAGGTGTCGTCAAACTTGCTCACCCCCAACCATTGTTGATTGAGACAGCAGCAGGTAGATTGTTGAATGCATCGGATGCATACGCTTTAAATGCACCCGTCCCTAATGTGGGCGAATATAAGTTAACTGATATCTTACCGAAACTGCCAACAACTGATGCACTCAAACTCTATGTGCCGCTCTCTAGTGGACAGCAGTTGCTTCTCAACATATCAAAAAATGTAGTCACTGAGTGGCAATGGCTAGTTACAGAAATTGATTGACTTTATGTACCAATAGTAAAGTTTAATTTAAAAGCATTCAACATAAAAACAACCTAATGGTGATGTGGGGTATGATAACTGCCTTCAAGCCAGAAATCCCAGTCTTCATACGCTTATAGCTTCCCACATCACACGCAGGAGTAATATTAGTCTTGAGACTCCTCAGAGATAGATTCCGATTCGGTTTCGAGTTCTTCTGTTTGGACTTTGACTGGAGGTTTAACGGGTTTTGGGCCACGCGCTAAAGCAGGATTCCCCTGTTGCCTGTTGTCATCTCCGTAGGATGCTTTTTTCCCTGTGTCAGACGAGCGATTACGGCTCGGTTTTGAGCTTTTGGGGTTGGATTCAATAGGAGGTATAGAATCCGTATTTTCGGAATTGTTGTCAGTGCTTCCTTGGGACTGACGTTCCGATTTTTTGATTGGGCGTTCTACCATTGTTGATTTTTGTAAATTTATCTGTATAGTACATCGGTTTGGTGACTATAAAACTGTTGAGTAGCATTTTGTAAAGATTTTGCTGTCAAAATTACTTAATGGCTATATTTGTTGATTTAACAAGAAAGCAGCCACCCGGCTTGATCAACTAGCTCAAAAAGCATTCACAACCAATAAGCAATTAACTTACCAAACGTTGAAATGGGTGCGTTATCAATAACGTAAGGCACCCTAAAACTAATCAACAAAATCAGGTCGTGCCTTCCCTGTTGATTTCAACTTCTGCTCTAAAACTGCCCAATTTTCTTGCTCAATTAAGTTAGTCAACTCATCGAGATTGTGACGATACTGTTGCAGCGATCGCAGCAATGCCTGACGATTATACCGTGCCATCATCACACCCAACTCTGGATTCCCACCACCCACACGGCTGGTATCCCGAAAACCTGAACTAGCTAACTTTTGGGCTAATTCCAAAACATCGGGGTCAGTTTCACTCAAACAAGCAGCAATCAAGGAAGAACTGACCATTACAGGTAAATGAGAAATCCAACTAACAGCGCGGTCATGTTGCTCAGGTTGACAATAGTAGATATTAGCCCCAAGCGATCGCACAATTTCCTCTACAACCGTAATTGCACTAGTCGGTGTTGTAGTTATCGGTGTCAGTACATAAGGTTTATCAACAAATAAATTCCGTTGTGCAGCTTCTATCCCACTATCTGTCCTTCCCGCCATTGGATGACCGCCGATAAAATTATCCCAAAGGGGAGAAATCGCCTTGACTATCTGTGCTTTTGCTGAACCCACATCAGTTAAGACGGTAGCAGCAGATAAATGAGCGATCATTTCCTCAAATTGGGGCACAATAAGCGCTAGAGGTGTACAAATAAATACAACCTCTGCGGCTGCCAATAGGCTCGGATCAACGGATGCTTGATCAACACTGCCGAGAGCAACTGCCTTTTGACAAGTGGATTCACGGCGACTAACTCCTAAGATATGATGTCCTTGCGATCGCAAATCAAAACCCAAAGATCCGCCTATCAGTCCCAGTCCTAAAATCCCAATATTCATTTTTGATTTTGACATTCCGTTTTTTATGATACCAACTATTAAAGTTGGCATCCAAGGGGTAGCATCGATGACTGTAGACGAATTACTGGAACAATACGCGGCAGGAGTCTTAAACTTTAATGGTGTTGACCTCGCGGAAGCTAACCTGAGTGGGGCGAAACTCAGTGGCGTAAATCTTAGTGATGCTAATTTGAGTATAGTCAACCTGAGCGGCGCGAATCTGAGTGAAGCTAACTTGAGTAATGCCAAGCTGAATATAGCAAGACTGAGTGGTGCGAATCTATGTAGCGCCATCTTAAATAACGCCAGCCTCAACGTCGCTAATTTGATTCGAGCGGATCTTAGTCGCGCTCAACTTAGAGGAGCCTCATTGATTCGCGCCGAGTTAATTCGTGCTGATCTCAGTCGCGCCGATTTGTCAGAGGCTAACCTCACCAGCGCCGATCTGCGAGAGGCGACACTCCGCCAAGCGAATCTCCGTCACGCTAACTTGAGTGAGTCCATATTCAAAGGCGCTTCCTTGACGGGAGCCAACTTGGAGATGGCTAACTTAAATGCCAGTGATCTCAGTCGTTGTGACATTAGCGGCGCAAATTTGCGAGATGCCGAACTCAGACAAGCGAATCTCAGACATGCTAACTTGAGCGGATCAGATTTGAGCGGTGCAAATCTTCGGTGGGCAGATTTGAGCGGTGCAAATCTTCGGTGGGCAGATTTGAGCGGCGCAAAATTGAGCGGAGCTACTTTAATTGGCGCAGATTTAAGCAATGCGAATTTAACGAATACAATTTTCATCCACGCCGATTTAACTCAGGCAAAATTAATCAGGGCGGAATGGATTGGTGCTGACTTAACAGGAGCAACTTTAACTGGGGCAAAGCTTTATGCCACCTCCAGGTTTGGTTTAAAAACCGAAGGCATGATTTGTGAATGGGTTGATCTTAGCCCCGCAGGCGATCGCTCCATTATCCAAAACTTCCATTCCGAAGACTCACGAGATTTTTTCAACGAAACACCGCCAACAATCCGAATTATTGTTGATGCGCCCATAGAACACGAAGCCAATTTTGCTCTTGCTGGCGCTTATTATCAAATTGCTCAGGAATACCGGGGGCTGAAACAACCTCCAAACATGGAAAGTGGGCCTCGTCGAACTGTTTTTACATTTCATGTAGATAGCGACGAAGCATTATTTCCCACTGCTTACATTGTGATTCTTCCCTTTCTAGATGCGGTATCTACCCAAAAGAATATTTCCAGAATGGTGGAAATGATTAACAATGAGGTTGTTGTGAACCAAAATTTAAAATCGCTAAAATCACCCCAGAATATGAAAGAATTAAATATTCTTGTAGAGCAAGCGATGAGTCAGGCTACAACAATTAAACAGATGAAAAAAAATATCGAAGTTGCTGCAAAGTTAAATTTTTGTAAAGCACCAACCCAAATAATTTTAACGAATTCCAGCGCCCAGACTTTGATTGCCCATGACAATCCCCAATTTGGAAAAAGATTTATTAATCGCTCTGCTCTCAATGGTTCAGCTTATGATGATATATCCAGTGAAGCAACAAAATATATATTGCCTTCGTTAAATATGGTTATAGATTTTGTCAAAGGATTTCACTATATTAGTCATTAGTTATTAAACTCATGACTAATGAAAAAATAAAACTTGGAGGAAAGAATGCGCGATACCTTTAATAAAATGATCGGTCGAACTCGTTATGTAGTCTTGCGCCTATTTCTGCACTTAGGGGGAGGCGAGGTAGCACCAATTTTGGGAGTATTAAATAGTGCTGGACGAGATGCGATCGATGTCGATGGCGATTTAGAAGTTTTAGGAGAAGGATTGGTAGAAATTAGCCAAACCCTGTTGCAATACGATGAATATTGGCTTTCTGCTGCTAACGAAGGTGACGTATTTTTTGATGAAGGCGAGGCAGGAGATTACGTGAATGAATTATTTACTGACTCTGCCCAAAGATATCTCAGTGAACCAAGTTACAGTTCTGATAGATCGAATGAACCTTTATCTATACCTGTAACCCAGAATGTTATTGTGATGATAACAGCAGCTTATGAAGGAGAAGTGCCAGAGTTGGAAACTGATCTTTCTAACATTCAGGCACTTAAGGAAGGCTTGAAAGCATTGATAAATTTGCATTATAAACATAGATTCAAAGCAATCCAAGTACATTTCTCGCCAGCACAATTAGGCGATGAACTCACTAGCGACCAACTGTTGCAATTTTACCCAGAATTGATTCCTTTATAATGTGTTGGGTAGTCCCTACTTACTACTCACATCGAGAAATTGTTAAGCTTGGAGATAGGACAATAATCCAATGATCATGACCATAGTGCGTAAATTTACAGCCGTTTTTTTAGCTATGAGTTTGTGCCTGACAACTGTAGCCTGTGGGGGAGGAGAGCAAAATACCACTACCCCTCCAGCTAAGAACGTTAGCCAAACTTCTACTAACACCAAGCTGAGTGACGGGCAGTATCAAATACAACAAGCTACTTACGACGATGCAAGTGGTGAGTACAGCCTGTTTTTACTTAACAATAATCCCCCAACCTTTGCAACCGAAAAATTGCAAATGGCACGGTTAACTGATGATGAAATCAAACAGGGCAAGAAAACCTATCTGAAGGTAGAAAAAGGAGAACCAATTTTATACCTGACGGAAGACTTTAAAATCGAGTACATCCACAACGTTACCGAAAATAAAACTAATCCCCAAACAGGACAACAAGAAACGGTTGTAGTCCGTCGAGAAAATAACTTCTGGGCACCATTTGCTGGGTCTGTGGCTGGTAGCTTGGCCGGTCAGGCAATTGGTAGTATGTTGTTTAGACCGCAGTATTATGTACCCCCTGTCTATCAATCAGGACAAGGATTAAGTGGCTTCGGTGGATATGGCGGAAGCTATGGCCAAGCAGTTCAAAACTACCAAACTCGCTACAATGCGCCACCCGCAGCCGTGACAAATCGCACTGCATTCCGCAATACAGGGACAATTAGAAGGTCATATCCTGGTAATTCAACTATACGCAATACACCGCGTAGCACTACAGGTAATAATCGTCCTTCTGGCTCTGGTTTTGGTGGTAGTACGTTACGACCCTCTGGCAGAGCCACTTCACCCAGACGCGATTCTGGTAGTAGTTTTGGTAGTGGGCGTAGTACAGCACCGCGTCGCTCAACTGGTTTCGGCAGCAGACGCCGTTAAAAAATTCCAAATTCAATAAATAGACTGCCTAAGAAGTTAAGGTAGTCTGGTGTATAAAGAAGTCGGAGAGTTGACTTGTGAGCCTCCGGCTTCTCTTTATATATATGCAATTTGTGAGGATTAATTAAGAATTATTCGGTTAAATACAGCGCTTCCTGCTGTTATGAAGTACAGTTTCTCGCGTCACCGCAATCTTCTGTAACCTTTCAGGATTAAGAACGTACCTCACAATAGCGGGAACTGCTGTAATAAAGTCAGTTGCCACAAAGCCGAGTAAGCATAGCACAAGTAATTTGCCTTGCCACCAAGGAAGCAAACGCTCTAACATTGCGATCGACCCTTCACCATGAGGGCTTTCGGCAGCAATGCGCCGATAGATTGGCAATGCTCCAAAAAGCGTCAGCAAAACCAGAATCAGGGTAGCTACAGGAGAAAGAGCGCCAGCCGCGAGTGCTGCAATCCCAGGTTGATAGCCAAGGGTTGAGAAATAATCTACACCAGTTAAGCACATCACCTGCCACCAAGAATGCTGGCGATGTGGTTCTTCCTTGCGATAAGGCCCTTCCTTTTCTCCTCGGTCTTCTTCAAGCAACCAGTCTATAAACTGGCTACCGAGCCGTTTTGTTGAAACAATTGATTTAGCCATCAAATACGGTTGTGTTGCAATCGGCTTTGTGATTTTTAAGCCTTTGTGGTTTATTAAAATTTTCAACTACAAAGGTATAGCACTATTATTGTATGTTAAGCATCCTGTCCGATTTGCAAAATATATAGTAGCTGTTCGTAGTAGTCTGGTCTATCAAGATCAATTGCAGCTTCTGGTATGGAAAGAAGCAATGCTGTAACCGTATATTTTGGGGTTAAAGCTTTTGCACCTTCATGCATCAGTTCTAAAAAAAGGCGCTGCTAAATAAGGCAGTATCGCAATTAACAAATCTACCCTAAGCTCGACTTTATCCATTTTTTCGCAACGCGATACTCCTGCGGAGTCTTTGCACGAACGCCTAAGCTGAAAGCTCTGTGGGATAGTAGTTTGACTTTTTGAACTTCATCGATAATAGACATCTCCGAAAAATAATGTAGAGATGTTGCAATGCAACGTTTCTACAAGGGTTTCAGGTAACGCATAATTAATTTCTGGAGATGTCTAATCTGTAAAGTGGAAAAAGTATTTGCTAAAAAGCCAGGGTTTTTGCCGGACAAAAGAATTGAGTTCTTAATTTTGGATAAAGTCGATCTGAGGAGATACGGAAAATTACAATTTCTTTAAAAAATTATCGCTTTTGGTCGTAGATGAGTGCGGAAATTGTGGCTCTTCAGTACTTACTATGCCAAATTATTAGCTATGACCGTAAAAGAATATTAAAAATTGTATTAAAGAATTACTAAAAGCACTGCGATAATTGACATATAATAAATATTTGTTGTTAGCTGTAAATACAATCAGATTATTTGTTGATGCATTTACAGTCATGATTCATAAAAATGATATAAAAATCCTCACAGAGCTTCTTGATTTAGAGGACATAAAAGTAATATCACATCGTCTTGATGCGGGGATTGGAATAATTTTACAAACCGAATCTAAAAAATTAGATGCTACTTGCCCCAATTGTGGTACAAAAAGCCATAAATTACATCAAAATCATCGACATATTATTAAAGACTTGCCCTTTGGAGAAAAACTAGTATTTTTAGAAATAAATAGGCGACAATTCAAATGTAGAAAATGTAAAAAACCATTTAGTGAATATCTCGATTTTGTGAGAAAGAAAAGAAGTTATACAAAACGGCTTGCACACAAAAGCATACAAGAAGTTTTAGAGAATGACATACGCAGCGTAGCATCAAAAGGGATAGTTACAACAGAAGAGATAGAACGGATGTTAAAAGATGCATCTGAGGAATTACCCAATTTAAAACCTTTGAATTTAAAAAGACTTGGACTAGATGAGATAGCTCTGATTAAAGGAAAGGGTAATTAGTGTGCGGTGTTAGTAGATTTAGATACATCTAAACTGATTGCGATTTTAAGCGATCGCACCCAAGAATTAATCAAGCAAACCCTTGTAGAATGGGGATATGAGCTTTTAGAGCAAATAGAAGAAGTAAGTATAGATTTGTGGCGTGGGTATAAAACATTAGTAACAGAATTAATGCCGAATGCTCAAGTAGTAGCAGATAGATTTCATCTAATGACACAGATAAATAAGGAATTAGATACACAAAGAAAAAGAGAAAAACGAAATATAGAAGATTTAATTAAAAAAGCAAAAATAGCAGCACAAAAAGCTGAATACGAAGAAATATTATTAGGATTGAAAAATAGTAAATATCCCCTGCTTAAGAATGAAGACAACTTAAATGAAGAGCAAGTACATAAACTTATCCAAGTTAAAAATGTATCTCCTGTTTTAAAAGTAATGCATGAACTAAAAGAAAAGATTGGAAAAAATTTTAATAAGACAAATGATTGGTATACGGGAGTGTTTAAACTAGGTATGTGGTTATCGAGAGCTAAAAAATATTTTCCCAATAGCAATAATACTATTATTCGTTGGTTTGATGAAATTATTGCTTACTTTGATAATGGGACAAATAGTGGGATGGTTGAAGGAATTAATAACAAGCTTAAACTGATTAAACGTTCTGGATATGGATTTAGAAACTTTGAAAATTTCCGAGCTAGATGCTTATTAAATTGGCATTATATTTTTTAGTTTAGCATAGCAAGTACTGAAGAACCGAAATTGTTTTGATTTTATTGTAGTTATATAGCGGTTCTCATTCACATGCGGTACAACATTATATTGCGAAGTGTAAGGGCACGGCAGTGCCGTGCCCCTACGGGTGTACCTCACATAAATGAGAAACGTTATATAGTTTCTGCTTATTAAAAAATAAAACAAGCATCTATCTAAAGAGAGATTTTTCCAGGATACTCTTTTTGCAAGCATTTTTTAGAACTATATTATGCAAAAATGATTTTTACTAGTACAACAGTCAGAGCATCTGGTAAATTTACTAAATATAATTTGTAGACTTATACTACTAATAATCTTGAGTTCCGCCACCCAAATAAAACTATCCCTGTAGAAGTTTTAAGCACTCCAATTTTTGATGAATCAGGGAAAGTAATATATGCGCTCACCGTTTGTATTGATATTACTGAACGCAAAAAAGCTGAGAAAATCCTAACTGATTATAATTCGATTTTAGAGCAACAGGTTGCTGAACGTACCCTGGAACTACAACGGGAAATTGTTTCATGCGATCGCACTTCTAAATCATAGGGTTAAAGTAGGCGATCGCACCCCGAATATTCATACTTTTGTTTCATGCGATCGCCTTTTAAGGATACTCAGATAAAAAAATCGGCAGATGTTGTCGGATGCCAAGGCTATTTATTAAAAATATACTACTATGGTGCTTTTTTTACGTCTTCCTTGTGAATCGACACCACACGAAGGAGTATTTTGTGTGTAGATGATCTAAGCACTACAGTAAAAATTTAAAATATTTCACAGATGAGTAGGTAGATTGGCATGAGTGAAACTACAGAAACGATTTTCAGCAAAATCATTCGTCGGGAAATTCCCGTTGATATTGTTTATGAGGATGATTTAGCCTTGGCATTCAAAGACATCCACCCCCAAGCGCCTGTTCACATCCTCGTCATTCCCAAAAAACCCATTCCTACACTAGCTGATGCTGAATCTCAGGATCATGCTTTGTTGGGGCATCTTTTGTTAACCGCCAAACGTGTTGCAAAAGAAGCTGGACTGGAAAAGGGTTATCGAGTTGTTATCAACACTGGTGATGATGGTGGCCAGACAGTCCACCACTTACATCTGCATATTTTGGGCGGACGGCAATTGAACTGGCCGCCTGGTTGATGTTGTTTCTATGCCTCTAAGCGCTCCTGCTATCAACGGTTAATTCTGAAGTTTAGCTAAAGATTGCAAGAGTTTTGGTCTTCTTGTAAACAGAAATAGCGCTTTCCAAAAGGAGGCGTTTTTCTGTTGTTATGATTTGTGCCTAAACTACTAGGTAAGCCGCATTAGGCTATCTCTATTTACCTTCATATATTATGTTAAAAGTGTCATCATAGTTAAGGTAAAAACATTCTGGAGACAAGACAACGGTTTACGCACGCCCTTTAGCACGGTTAATTGAGCAATTGCAACGCTTGCCAGGGGTTGGCCCCAAATCTGCCCAACGACTGGCTTTGCATATTTTGAAGCGACCAGAAGCAGAAGTAGAAGCTTTAGCACAAGCTTTAGTTGAGGCAAAAAAACAGATAGGTTTGTGTTCTGTTTGCTTTCACCTATCTGCTGAACCTGTTTGTGAAATCTGTCGAAATGCCAACCGTGACAACAATACTATCTGTGTCGTAGCAGATCCCCGCGATGTGATTGCGCTGGAAAAAACCCGCGAATACAAAGGGAAATATCACGTTTTGGGTGGGGTAATTTCGCCAATTGATGGAATTGGCCCAGAACAGTTGACTATACTGGCTTTGCAGCGCCGGGTGAGTCAGCAAAAACCTCAAGAAGTAATTCTCGCAATTAGTCCAAGTGTAGAAGGGGAGACAACAACACTGTATATCGGTCAGCTACTGAAACCATTTACCAAGGTGACGCGGATTGCCTTTGGTTTGCCTGTAGGTGGTGATTTGGAGTACGCCGACGAAGTGACTCTGGCAAGGGCATTGGAAGGACGCAGGGAGTTAGATTAGGCTTATTAAAAATTATTCCCCCACTCCCCACTCCCTTTTTAACTATTACGCCGTAAGTCCCCCACTGAATTTGGTACTCCGAATCAGTGGCGGGATATAAGGCGGGAAAAACCGAAATCGTTCTCAATCAATACGAGGCACAGCCGAGTAAGGGCAGAGAACATTTGAGGTTTTTCCAATATTATGTGTAATGTTCTTACCAGTAATTGTATATTGTGTTAAGATAAGTATATCAAGGAGGTGATTTGAGTGCTACATAAAGTTGTCCAAGTCCGTTTATACCCATCTGAAGAACAACAAATGCTATTGGCGCAAACCTTTGGCTCTGCCCGGTGGTGGTGGAATTATGCGCTAAATAAGTCTATTGAGGTGTACAAAGAAACGGGTAAAGGAATAGGACGAGCAGCACTCAACGCACTTCTACCAGACCTCAAAAAAGCAGAAAATACTGCATGGTTAGCTGATTGTTATAGCCAAGTTTTACAAGCTACGACACTTAATCTAACCACCGCATACAAAAACTTTTTTGAGAAACGTGCTGGTTTCCCTAAGTTCAAATCTAAGCATGGAAAACAGTCTATCCAGTATCCTCAAAACGTCAAGGTTGTAAATGGTGATGTCAAACTCCCTGGCAATATAGGGATAGTCAAAGCCAAAATACATAGACCTCTTGTTGGAAAAATCAAAACTGTTACCGTGAGTAAAACGCCTTCAGGCAAATATCTTGTATCTATCTTGGCTGAGGTAGAAGGGGAACACCCTACCGTAACAGAAGGAAAGATTTACGGTATTGATTTAGGAGTGAAACACTTTGCTGTTGTCACCGATGGCGAGAAAATCTCTAAATATGATAATCCTAAGCACCTTGCCAAACACGAGAAGAACCTCAAGCGCAAACAAAAAAAATTAGCACGTAAACAAAAAAGGAGTAATTCAAGAAATAGGTACAGAAAAGTTGTTGCCAAAGTATACGAGCGAGTTAGTAATTCGCGGCAAGATTTTCTACATAAACTTAGTCACAAGTTAGTCAGCGATAGCCAAGCTGTCATAGTAGAGAATCTTCATGTCCTCGGCATGGTACGCAATCATAAATTGGCAAAAGCAATATCTGATGTTGGGTGGGGAACATTCACTAACTTCTTAGCCTACAAGCTAGAGCGCAAAGGCGGAAAGTTGATTGAGATTGATAGATGGTTTCCCAGTTCCAAGCTTTGCTCTAATT
>JAHCSU010000233.1 GCA_023522315.1 Nostoc sp. CCCryo 231-06 | reverse complement strand
ATGCCCAATGCCCAATGCCCAATGCCCAATGCCCAATGCCCAATGCCCAATGCCCTAAACAGGTACTTCTATCTGCATTGCCCGCGCTAACTCTGCCGCCACTTCGGGACGGGAAAATTCTGGAGGAGGTAATTCACCGCGCCGCAGCATTTCTCGAACTTTTGTCCCCGATAAATGAATACGTTCTTCTGGCTTGCTGGGACTGGTTTTAGATGTTGCCATCTGCTTAGTGCGCGTACAGTAGAAAGCGTGTTCAAATTTCATCGGCACAATGCCTAATTCACTTGGCGCAAATTCATCAAAGATGTATTGAGCATCGTAAGTGCCATAATAGTCACCAACGCCGGCATGATCTCGGCCGACGATAAAGTGAGTACAGCCGTAGTTTTTGCGGACTAAAGCATGGAATATGGCTTCACGAGGGCCAGCATAACGCATTGCGGCTGGATTAATTGCTAAACTTACCCGGTCTAAGGGGTAGTAATGTTCCAGCAAAATTTCATAGCAACGCATCCGCACATCAGCAGCGATATCATCTTCTTTTGTCGCCCCGACTAATGGGTGCAAAAATAGACCATCAACGATTTCTAAAGCGCACTTTTGAATATATTCATGGGCGCGGTGGATGGGGTTGCGAGTTTGAAAGCCAACGATGGTTTTCCAACCCTTGTCTTTAAATAGTTGCCGTGAGGCAGTTGGATCGATTTGGTAAGTGGGAAACTGGGGATGAGGTTCGCGTTGCAACAGCCAAATATCACCCGCCAGATGTACAGTACCTTGGTTATAGAGTACCTGCACGCCTGGATGTTTAGCATCATCAGTGCGGTAGACTTTTATTGCTTCGCGGGTTTTGTCGTAGTGATATTTTTGCGTAAGTTGTAAAACTCCAATAAATTCACCTCTGGAGTTATCCAGACGGATTAAGCCGCCTTCTTGCAACGGGGAAGCTACTTCTTCGCTGACTGATAGTGTAATCGGGATTGACCACACAAGACCATTAGCTAATCGCATTTCTGTAACAGTGCGATCGTAGTCTTCCTGGTTCATAAAACCCGTGAGTGGACTAAAAGCACCGATCGCAATCATTTCTACATCAGAAACGGCGCGATCGTCTAGTTGCACTCGCGGCAAAAAGTCAGCTTTTGAGAGAAACTCTGCTCTTTGTTCTGGTGTGGCGATACGGTTAACCAACTGTCCACCGTGCGGGGCTATGGCATCTGGATTGTGACTCAATGTAATCCCCTCTTTGCTTTTACTGTTATTGTTTCAGATTATGTACAACTTATCAAAATGCTGGTGCTAGGAAACAAAGATAGGACTTACGCAAAAAATAGCCCAAACCTTGATTTTACTGTAGGGGCAATTCATGTAGACGCGGAGCGGCTTCCCGCAGGGTATTGCCCCTACCACGTATCTGCCTTACGGCATTATGGTGTCAGCATCGAAAGATGGAAAGAATGGGGAGAAGACCGCCAATACTATTGATGGGAAACCTGATATAGCAAGCGGATTTCTGTGAACCATGAATTAGAATCCCCGTCCGCGACGGTCGGGGAGTATGTCAAAACACAGAGTTCAGCCCTGTAAGCTGCTAACTGATGACTGAGGGCTGATAGCTAATTATGGAACGGCGCACGTTTTTAAACAGAATTGGCTCAATACTCGCGGTATTGGGGGTAGCTGAAACTGAGTGGTTGTCTTTGGGAAATCGCTATTATCAGGCTTTGGCACAACCTAGTCCGCGTAAGTTGGCATTGTTAATAGGTATTAACCAATACCCACAAATTCCAACCCTCAGTGGTTGTCTGACGGATGTGGAATTACAAAGAGAACTTTTGATTCACCGCTTTGGTTTCCAAGGGTCAGATATTTTAACCTTAACTGAGGAACAAGCTAGCAGGGAATTCATTGAGGCAGCTTTTCTAGATCACCTGGGCAAGCAAGCTAAACCCGATGATGTTGTCGTCTTCCACTTTAGCGGCTATGGCAGCCGTGTCAAATTGGAAACATCACCAGATACAATGCAAAATGCTCTGGTACCAGTTAATGTGGGTGAGTATGCACAAAATGATAAAATAGTCAATTATATATTAGAAGAAACTCTACTGCTATTATTGCGATCGCTCCCCACAGACCGAGTAACAGCAATATTGGATACTAGCTATTATGCTCCTAGCACAGTCTTAGGATTAAAAGTTCGCGCCCTTCAGGAGTCAGTAGCAAAGCTAGCAGCAGAAGAACTCGACTTTCTCAAACAACTTAAAACTCAGAAGTTATCCAGCACTCCGATTGTTTTAGCAGCTACCTCAGAACCAAACCAGTCTGCAAGGGAAGGACTATTTTCTGGTTTTAGTGCCGGGTTATTTACCTACGCCTTGACACAGTATTTGTGGGAATTCACCCCACCTACCAAAATTCAAGTCGCCCTCTCGTGTATGGAAAATTCTCTATACAAATTGGGTAGTAAACAGCAACCAGGGAATCTGGAAAACCTCTCTCCAAACCTCTCTCCTCAGAGGAGAGAGGCTTTGAATTCTCCCCCTTCCCTTGTAGGGAAGGGGGCTGGGGGGTTAGGTTTTCCAGATGATCTGAAAAATCAGTTACTGCCAGACAATATTATTGGTGCAGAAGGCGTGGTGAGTGCTATTGAAGAAGACGGTAAAACAATCCATCTGTGGTTGGCAGGATTACCACCACAAGTGCTGCTATACTACGGAGTGAATTCTCGATTAACCTTAGAAACAACAGAGCAATTAGTATTGCGATCGCGCACTGGGTTAACTGCAAAAGCGCAAATTTCCAAAATTGAAGGTGCAAATCCCCTACAAGTCGGGCAACTCGTCCAAGAAGCAGTGCGGGTTTTACCCCGAAATATTAATTTAACAATAGCTTGGGATACTGGATTGGAAAGAATTGAGCGGGTAGACGCCACAAGTGCCTTTGCTGGATTTTCCCATGTATCCACCGTAGTAGCAGGAGAAAAACCGGCTGATTATGTATTTGCCAAGCTACAAGAAATTCCTAGTCGTTATGGTCTATTTTCTCTTGGTGGTGAGCTAATTCCCAATACCACGGGGGAAGTAGGAGAAGCAGTAAAATTAACAGTGCAAAGGTTAGCGCCAAAGTTATCAACCCTGTTTGCAGCCAAGTTATGGCGACTTACAGAAAATCAAGGTTCTTCCCGCTTGCCTCTCAAGGCAACCTTAGAAATAATTAGCGGTATATCACCGCAGGTGGTGATGCAGCGTGAAACAATACGAACTTTCAAACCTGAAACTTCGATTAAAAAATCACTACACACGCGATTAATTGCGTCTCTCCCCACTCCGATTGTGCCTATCGGTAGTCGAATGCAATATCGAGTGGAAAACCAGAGCGATCGCCCAGTATATTTAATCTTGCTGGGATTAAACAATAATCATACAGGAGTTGCCTTCTATTCTTGGGAAACCCCTCAAGAGCCGAACACTGCGGACACCAAGCCCCTCCTCAAACAAGTCGTCATCGCCCCAGGTGAAACCCTCACCCTACCCCAAACTAATAGTGCTTCCGAATGGCTGATTTCAGGGCCAGCTTGCTTTTGCGAACAACAACTAATTTTTAGTACTGCCCCCTTTAGCGAAACTCTTGCTGCCTTGAGCACTGTTAAGTATTCCACAGCCGAACAACGGCCGATTGGTTTATTGTTGAATCCCTTAGACGTTGCACAAGCCTTGCTACAAGACTTGCATAACGCCAGCGCCCTCAAAGCGGAGATGAACGGCACAGCAGCCGACTCATATATCTTGGATGTAAATAATTGGGCAAGTATTAGCTTTAGTTTTCAAGTGGCGTAAACAACAATATCATCAGGCGATCGCTTCTTATGATAGAGCCTTAAAACTTGAGCCTGAATTTAATTGGTCTTGGTGTCATAAAGCCCATTGTCATGGATTAAGAAATGATCATGATTCGAGAGCATCTACAGTAAAAAATTTTTCTCCCAGCATAAGCTACAGTCTTGTATAACTTTAGTTGTATTCCTATTGATTATCAAGAGTGTTCAACTTGAGTATTTAGCTAATAAGGTATGAACTATAAACCATAAAATATCAAAATATCTCAATTAAATTCAGTCGCCAGCAGGAGGAAAGTCAGCAATTTTTTTTTTACACTATAAAATAAACCTGATAAACAACCTGGTAACAGTGTATGCCTCTTCACAAACTTGAACATTTTGACCCAAACTATCAAGAAACTTTTGGCAAAGACGACGTTAAAGCCCTGGATCTTTACACTGAGGGAGGAGACAAAGTTGGCTCAGTGGGTGATGTTTTAGTTGATGACGATGGTCGTTTCCGGTATTTAATTATTGATACAAGCTCAGATTTTTTTGGGAAACAAATATTACTACCAATTGGTCTTTCCCGGATCGATTATCCTGCAAGACGTGTCTATGTTGATGGATTAAGTAGACAGCAAGTAGAAGGTTTAGTCGAGTACAAAGAAGACGCGAGCCTTGATCATGATTACGAAGAAAATGTCCGTAGTGTATTTCGTTCCCCAAGCAGTGGTGTAGCTTACGATCGCAATACATACAATTACCAGACAGAACCAGCTTTATACGGGTTGAATGATCAAAATCATCAAACTTTTAGATTGTATGAAGAACGATTAATTGCCAGCAAACAGCGCATCAAAACTGGAGAAGTAACAGTTGGTAAACACATTGAAACAGAAACTGCAACCGTTACAGTACCTATTCAAAAAGAACGAGTTGTGATTGAGCGAGTTGTGCCAACAGAAGCAGGAAAGGTTGTAGATCCCAATGAACTTAAGTTCCAAGAAGGGGAAGTAGCACGCATAGAAATATACGAAGAAACGCCTGAGATACGTAAAGAAGCCTTTGTACGTGAAGAAGTCCGGGTAAAGAAAGTAGTAGAACGGGAAACTGTGGAAACACAAGACACCATTCGTCGAGAAGAGTTAGATGTTGATACTGAGGGGAATTTACAGGTTGAAGAGCATGGTACCACTACACATGAAGCTATTTAAGTAGCTGGTCAATAAGTTTCTTTGGTAGATTTATCTGAAATAATCATGCAGGCAAAGTTAATTTTTATCTCTGTCTGTGTATTTGTATTAAACAACAAGATTCCCAACTTCTTAAAGGAATCGAGAATCTTGTTGTCGAAAAATTTACCTTTTGATAAAGCATGTAGAGATCCGAAATTGCACTTCATACAGCAATGGTTTTGTGTCTCTACTTAATTCTTTGCTCTGCCATCATAAAACATGTATAACTTTTGATTATTTAACTTTTGAAATAATTCATTCGCCAGAAGGAGGTAAATAAGTAATTAAATGGCTAATTTGGTTATTAAGAGATGGGAAGAAAATTTTTGAGGAAAATATAATGGTACTTTACAAATTACAAGATTTTGAGCCTAACTATCGTGATACATTTGAAGGCCATGACATTAATGGACTTGGCGTTTATGCCCAAGGAACTGATGAAAAAATTGGTACTGTCAGCGATGTTTTAGTGGATGAAGAAGGTCATTTCCGCTATTTAGTCGTTGATTTAGGCTTCTGGATTTTTGGTAAAAAAGTGTTATTACCACTTGGTCGTGCCCGTATCGACTATAATATTGATCGCGTCTACACAATTGGCTTGACTAGAGAGCAAGCAGAAGATTTACCTGAATTCAGTGAACGCGAAGCGCTTGATTATGATTATGAAGAACGGGTGCGTGGGGTATATCGCCAACCCACAGGCTCCACCCTTCCTTTAGATGCATCAGCACCTGTAGAAGCAACAATCCCTGTAGATACAAACTATCAAGCAGCGACAGCTACCCCAACTTACAATCGTGATAGCTACAATTACGAACAAGAGCCTTCTTTATTCGGGTTAAATGAGCAAGATCATCAAACTCTGAGATTGTATGAAGAACGGCTGATTGCCAGCAAGCGTCGCCAAAAAACTGGAGAAGTAGCGATTGGTAAGCACGTTGAGACTGATATTGCAAGGGTTGCAGTGCCAATAGAAAGAGAACGAGTTGTTATTGAGCGTGTAACCCCAGCAGATGCAGGTACTGCCGTTTCTGGGCGCGAAGCAGACTTCCGTGAAGGCGAAGTTGCTCGCGTAGAAATCTATGAAGAAACTCCTGAAGTTCGCAAAGAAGCATTTTTGCGTGAAGAAGTCAGAGTCAGAAAAGTGGTGGATCAAGAGACAGTTGAAACTCAAGAAACCGTGCGTCGTGAAGAGTTAGATATTAACTCTGGTAATCTTCCGATTGAAGAACGCTAACTAACAGAGTCATTAGTTAGTAACTAATGACTAATAATTAATTCGACACAGTACAGGTGAGGCTGTAAAATTAGCTTTACCTGTGCTTCCAATAACTAATACAACTTTAGATTTTGGATTGCGAATATTACTCTGAATATGAGTTAAATAAATACATCTGTCGCAAACATTTTCTAAATAGTATTTAGATGATCAATACATTTAATTTAGCTAAGTAGAAAACAGCTCAAAAACTTTGCGTATGAATAGCCAACCGATGACAAAAAACATTGGACAGGCAAACTCTGACTCTCAGACTAGCACCTCATTAGCAGATTTAAAAAAGAAGGTGAATAATTTTGCTGTGTTCGATCAGCAAGGTGAGCTAGTAGGAGTAGTACATGATTTAATTGTGGATGCTAATCGTCGATTAAACCTAGTTATAAAGCAGGCGAATCAAAAAACTCTACAATATGGTCAGCAGTTAGCTGATAAACATCCTTCTTTATTTCGGTTACAGAGCCTGAGAATAAAAAAAATAGACAAGCCAACTAAATCTGTTTTCATAGACTTAAATAAATCAGAAATAGAGTATATGCCTGAATATTTAGAAACCGAAACACCAGGCGAGGGCACACTATCAGAAAACTCAACTGAACAACTAGCGAATTATCAAACTACAAATAGCCCAGTTGAGCCAGTAAATTTAGAAGAGGCTACCGAAGAACAGATTATTCGTTTACTAGAAGAACGACTAGTTGTTAAAAGCAGTAAGCGTAAAGTTGGTGAAGTGATTGTTCGCAAAGAAATCGAAACCCGGATGATACAAGTTCCTGTCCGGCGTGAAAAGTTGATTGTGGAACAAATTAGCCCAGAACACAAACAACTTGCAGAAATTGATTTAGGAGAAGAGGAAATTTCTGGCATTGACTTAACCCAAGTAGAAAGACTTGAAGTTCAGCATTTTGGCACAGGTTTAATGATAAGCGGTGAATTTAGCTCACCTAAAACTGCTAGTTTATTGTTGAATGCGATCGCACTAGAGCAAAATCACGGTTGCAACCAGGTGCGAGTGACCATTGCTGTTGAAGATGAGTCACACCATAAAAAATACCAGGAGTGGTTTGACCGGTGTTCTAAAGGTCAGCAACCAAACCCTGAAAAATGAGTTATAGCGTTTCTCGTTTACGTGAGGTACACCCGTAGGGGCACGGCAGTGCCGTGCCCCTACACTTGGCAATATAATGTTGTACCGCATGTGAATGGCAACTGCTATAGTTTCTCGCTGATTGTTAGGGTGGGCATTGCACACCCTATTTTTTTTGCTGATTTAAGAAAATAAAGTTGAAATTTTCGTTCCCTTGGGGGTAAGTGGAATGTCAAAATACTAAGCAGTTGCCGTTCTTTTGGCTACTTGCAATGAAATTTCGACTGAAGAGACTTTCACCGAAGAAAAAACAGCGTCTGATCCAACCTATTCAGATTCAAGTTCGAGATGGAAAATTTGAGATTATGGGTATGGGTGCATGGCATTCTTACTGGCGTGATCCTTACCATCTGCTGCTAACGATTCCCTGGACTGGCTTTCTGATCCTGATTTGTACTTTCTATATAACTATTAATGCTCTATTTGCCCTAGCTTACTTGATAGGAGGAGATTGTATTGCCAACGCCCGACCTGGCTCTTTTTTAGATGTCTTTTTCTTTAGCGTGCAAACCCTAGCATCCATTGGCTATGGGGCAATGTATCCTAAAACAATTTACGCCAACATTATTGTCACCATTGAAGCAATGATCGGTTTGGTGGGGATTGCTGTGATGACGGGACTAGCGTTTGCTCGATTCTCTCGACCTACAGCCCGTGTGCTATTTAGCCGTGTTGCTGTAATTACACCTCATAATGCAATGCCGACTCTCATATTTCGCAGTGCTAATCAGCGTCGCAATATGATTTTGGAGGCGCAGATGCGAGTCTACTTAATGCGCGACGATGTAACCTCAGAAGGGCAGTTCATGCGTCGGTTCTACGACCTCAAACTGCTGAGGAACCAAACACCTAGCTTCACCTTAAGCTGGTCAGTGATGCATGTCATTGATGAGTTTAGTCCTCTGTATGGGATGACACCAGAATTGTTAACCCAGACAAATACTATACTGATCGTCTCTTTGAGTGGCATTGATGAAACGGTTGCACAGGTTGTCCATGCCCGTCATACTTATGGTGCTAATGAGATTTTGTGGAACAATCAATTTGTCGATATCTTCCATCACACACCCGATGGAGATCGCTACATTGATTACAACCGCTTCCACGATGTTTTACCTTTAGATGAAATGCTTTGAATGCCTCAAAGTTACTCCAAAGTCTAATTGAGTGGAGCTTGTAAGGGTTTAACGACAACCCGACCATTTTCAACTACAGTGCAACTTTTAACCATGCTCTTGCTGGGGTTAACTGACACATCCTGGCACTGCTTTTGGTGAGAGATATTTTGCTCCTGTTGTTGATTGAGGACGACAACACAACAGGCGCTACAGGAGAAGGACATATAAAATATTTTGATCTCTATATCTATTATCGCCTTACTGATGCTGTTTGGCTGAAAAATTTGCTACTCATAATCATTGATGATTGTTTTTTGGTACATACCTCGCTTTGAAAGTCGGCGATTTAAAGCGTATATGGAAAACTTTGGCTGTAAGTACTTGCTTCTTGTGCTTGTAACCTGTTTCATATACCTAAACCAAGTAAACAGGAAAGCGGTTATAGATCCCGCCCCGCTTTCCTCCCTGCTTAAACTTGTCTGGCAGGGTTAGACAGTGGGTTTTTCTAATGAAAAAATTTTTGAGATACCTGGGTTTAGGTTTGCTATCTACGTTTTTGACTGCAACTCCCGGATTGGGAGCTGAACGCATTAGCTTTTATTACCCTCCCTTCGGCGAATTCTCCTTGTCTGTGGACTCGCTGGAAACTTTTGCGAAAGTTGGCAAAATTGATCAAGATTTGTCATTTTATGCTAGCCGTGCTAACCCCCAACAACTAGCTCAACTGCGGGATCTGCTCCAGCAAAGGTTCAATGTTACTCCTACATTAGTATCTCAAGTTACCTACTCACCTATAGGCGAACAAGTGGTACAACAGCTGGGAGAATTCCTCCTCACTGAATCTCGACAGAACGGCTTCTATGCCATACGTGCCTCTTTGATTTTGGCTGCTGCCGATCGAGAAGGTTTAACAGTTGTGAATTTGCTGCGGAAATTTCCTAGCAATACTATCCGGGTGAATTTTACAGAGGGATTAAGGATAGTCGATGACTTGTCACAATTGCTCAAGAGAAGGGATGAAGTTGTTGCCTCTCTTCAAAAAGAAGCGATCGCTCAAGCAGCCAATTCAACGGTTGACTTCTCACAACAGCCAGATTTGCGATCGCCAGGAAAATTTCGCTGGCAGAAAAAAAGCCTGGAGTTAAATGACTTTTCTCGCTCACGCCGTCTACCGGTGGATATCTATCTGCCAGAAGCTGGTTCACAAAACACTAAAGAACTACCTTCGGCTCCCTTTCCCCTGATTGTAATTTCTCATGGTCTCGCCTCAGACCGCTCTACCTTTGTCTACCTGGCTGAACATCTAGCATCCTATGGTTTTGCTGTTGCTGTACTGGAACACCCTGGTAGTAATGCCGAACGCTTTCAACTATATTTTGCGGGTTTGGCCGGGCCACCAAACCCAGCAGAATTTATCAACCGACCTTTGGATATCAAATATCTCCTCAATGAACTCGAACGTCTGGACAAATCTGATCCTACCCTCCAAGGAAAACTCAATTTTCAGCAAGTTGGCGCGATCGGTCAGTCCCTTGGTGGTTATACCGTTTTGGCTCTAGCAGGAGCAAATATTAACTTTGAGCAACTGAGGCAAAACTGTAATCCTAATTATTCATCTTTTAATTTGTCGCTCTTGTTGCAGTGTGAAGCAAATAAATTACCCCGAAGAAATTACAATATCAAAGACGATCGGATCAAGGCAATAATTGCGATTAATCCAATTGACAGCTTAGTTTTAGGTGAGGCCGGAGTGAGTCAAATCAAAAGTCCAGTAATGCTGGTAGCAGGTAGTCAAGATATTTTTGCCCCACCTGTATTTGAGCAGATTCGCCCCTTTACCTGGCTTTCTGACTCTAATAAGTACCTAGCTTTAATTGAAAACGCCACCCACTTTTCAGCGATCGCAGAACCTACTTCTCAAAATGGTGTCTTACCTGTGCCACCTGCCTTGCTAGGCCCTGATCCTGCTCCTGTTTATTCCTATCTCAACGCCCTCAGCGTCGCTTTTTTGGAAACCCATCTTCTCAACCGCCCTGAATACCGTTCCTATTTGCAGCCTTCCTACGCCACATATATCAGTAAAGAACCGCTTAATCTCAGTATTTTACAGTCGTTGTCGGCAGATCAATTCAATCAAATTTGGAATGGGTCAACTGCCCAATCAGCCAAACCATCAAATCTTCAACCTACCCCTACCCATCGGTGACCAAAGAGGCAGGGGAGCAGGGGGCAGGGGGAGAAAGATTCTGGAATTCCCCAGCAATCAAGGGTTTCAAGCCCCTAAATTTATTTATGCCCGAATCTTAAATGTTTATTTCGATAGCGCCGGCGGAAGAGCGAGTCAGACGCTCCTACGTCGCTAACGCTACGCTATCGAGCGTCGATGCGTAGCAGGAGAAATAATGCGTCCGTTTTCAGAGCAAGTAAATTTATTTATGGGGTTCTCCCCCTTGCTCCCTGCCCCCTGCCCCTTTTCTTCTTCTTTGACCCTGATAGCGCCTTTAAAAGTCCGACTGTGGACTCTTTAAGAATCCCTCGGCTTTAGCCGTAGGGAGTATCAAACCAATACCACCATGCCCAAGTGACCAAAACAAAACGCTGGCTGTAACGCAGTTTGTGAACTTTTGTAAAGAATTGGCTGGCTCTGCATAAAACTATCAGGGGGAACTGATAAATCAACGAACACTACCCTGTCCACTTATCAGGCAGGATTTTTTTATGAACTTTGTAAAGAATCGGCTGGCTCTGCATAAAACAAACTTATGCGCCCAACGTAGAGTAAACAGCTACTAGCTTGACGAACTTCAATAGTAAACAACTAATGATTCTAGGTGAAAGTTCAACATGAAAAAAGTGTCTACATTAATTGAAAAAGAATCAGCAAAATTTGCTCAATTACCCTTCTTTGAGTTTTTAGGAAATCAAAGCATTGCTTTTGTACAAAGATTATCTTTTGTTCATTATTTTGCAGTTTTTGTAATGGGATATGGAAATTTAAACAAATTTGTTTGGTTAGAAGAAGCAACAGTTCACCCAATTCAATATATTCTTAACAAACAAATCCGTGAAGAAGAGAATAATTGGATATGGTTTTTAAAAGATTTAGAATACTTTAATTTTAACTTATTTTTAAATTTCACCGACTCTCTAAAATTTAATTGGAGTGATCAGACATTGATTTGTAGACAAATAATTTATGAACTATATCGGCGAACTTTTCAAGTTAATCCCATTTATCGAGGAAGGCAGCAGGAAAACTGCCTTCTGCCTGCTGCCTTAGTTGATAAAATTTTTGAACTGTTTACAGCCTTAGTAGATATGCTTGTTAATTATGCTGAAGAATATAATATTAAACAATTATTAACTCGGAGTTTTGATGGCTCCGACTTTGCTCAGTTACCCTGCGGGAAGAAAGCTACAGTCGGGGTTTAAATTCCCTTATGTAACTCTCTTCTCTACCATAAGCTGCGCGAACAACGGGTGAATTTTGAATTTAGAATTGTTATCGTGGTTCTCAATGGCGTGGAATACAGGAAACAAGAAGTCTACACATCTGTTAGCAGCCTTGCTTTTCTCAGAATAAATGTCAGTAGGGTTTCTTTTTTGGAAATGATTTCAGCTGTAACTTCCATCCCTGCTTTAATAGAATATGATTTATTGCCCTTTTTTAAATAAAGTTTATCTGGCTCAATTGTCACCTCATAGGAAGGCGCAGTTGGAATGTTACCGTTACCCTGAGATGTAATGGCATCGGCACTAATGCCTCTGACAGCACCTTTGAGGATGCCATAATCTGGATACGGATAAGCAGAAACCCGCATTTGTACTTGCCCCTCTAAACATTTTGCGACTTGTGCGACTTTACACACCTGCACTTTACTAATATCTGAGGAGGAAACACGAGCTTTGATTACAACAGGGGCAGCGCTGGGAGCAATTTGAGCGATCGCATCCCCAACACGGACAACTTGTCCAGTATTTCTTAATACTAGTTGGAGAATAGTACCTGCCTCAGAGGTACGAATTACAGTTTTTTGCAGTTCCATAAAAACTTGTTTAAGTTCTTGTTGAGCGCTGCTAATTTGATTTTGGATTTCAACTTGACGCCTGATGAGTTCTTCTTTCTCTTTGTTCAATTGAGCAATAGTAGACTCACCCTTCGTCAACTCTTGGGAAATACGTTCTTGTGCGATCGCTACATTCGCATCGCTGGGATTGAGTGCAGCTTTAGCATTATCGAGTCTAGCAGTAGCAGCTTTAAAAGCTTGTTCTTTTTCTTTAATTTGGAGAGCAGCGATCGCCCCCGTATTTCCCAGCTGCTGATATCGCTTCAGTTCCTCTCTGGCTAATTCAACACCCGCTTCTATTTCTTGTACTTGTGCCAGACTAGTGATTTGTCTATCTTGATAATCTCTTTTGTTTCGACTCAAGTCTGCTTTGGCAGATGTCATTGCCTGTCCGATTGCATTAGACTCAGCAGTCATCTGATTTTTTAGCGCTTTTAGTTGTGCATCAATTTGCGATCGTTGTAACTGATTCTGTTCGATGGTTCCGAGTATTTGGCTTTTTTTAGTTTGCAATTGGGAATTGTCGATGAGAGCGATCGTATCTCCCTTTTTCACAACCTGATTTTCTTTCACTTTGATGCTTGTCACCGTTCCCTCAGCTGCTGCTTGCACTAACCGGATTTCTCCAGTTGGGCGGACGGTAGCATCAGCTTTTACTATTACATTGTATTGAAAGACACTGGCAAGGCTGAAGGCAGCGCCAACACTTCCAATTAAAAATATTCCTCCCAACCTCGTCCATATACTGACTGAGGGAAGATATTCGTCGTTTTGGACTAGGCGGAGAAAGTCTGGTTGGGGGTCTATGAGCATGAAGGCTAAAAAACATTTTGGTTACGTAAATAATCTAGCAAAAAAATCTACCTAGCGTTAGCGTGATGATCAAGATTTAGGGAGATACTAAAAATAAAAGCTCTCTTCTATTTCAAGAATATTTTTGGCAAAAATCTCATAATTTTGGCGCTTTCGCCTTTCAGAGCCAAAGCAACAGCTTTTACTTTTATTACTGATAAGTCCCTTACCTGTATATAGTTAGTATGTAAATACAAGGTTTCTATACAGCTAACTCTAAATAACAATTAGGCATCTTAGTAAGAATATCAAATCTTTATAATATTCATCTAAAAATTTATCTTTTCTTTATTTATTTTCAAAAAAATGGTATAATGTCTACAACTTTTTTAAAACTATTTCTCATTTATCAAAGATTAAGTGAATTTACGCTGTTCTATATTAAAATAATTTATATAAATTCATTTTAGCTTTGTATATAAAAATTTTGCATAAAGTAGATTTACGTAAAATCACTTACTTGGAAATGCAGAACCCCATTTGTGAAATTTATTTCTTACTTAGGCACAGTTTGTATAATAAATATACCGACTTTACTAAGTTTTTCTTGAAATGCGCTTATTTGCGTGATTCGTCAGTATTAATACTAAATATGTTTAACTTATGCATTTTCGGAAAAAATACATCTTTTAGTTCGCCATCTTTATATGAATATGAATATTGACGCTATTTGCTATTTTTTGATAATTGAAGTTTTTCTAACTAAATTTGTATAAAGAAGAACTATGTAGTATCTTTTTTGAAGAGGTGTAATACATATTTCTTAAAAAATTAATTGCTTGACCTATTGAGCAAGAGTCGTATAATACTTTTAGCGGGACAAAAAAGTAATCAAATATACTCTTTAAACGTTTATATTAATTACTTTCAAGTGACGCAGTTTTAACCTTAACAATCAAGCGAGAACTAAGATTATGGAAAGCACATTGTTCACTACCTTAACCGTTACCGAAGAAGCTAGTTTGTCTGGTGGTACTCATCCTAAGAAGCACAAGCCCGCCAAACCCCCCGCTAAGCCTAAGCCCTTCGTTCTCAACCAACTAGCCCTTAACGTTCTTGTTGGTGCTCCTGTTGGCTCTACAGTAGACCAAGTAGCTCTCAACGTTGCTGAAGGTGCTCCTGCTGGCGCTACTGTCACCCAAACCGCTGTCAACGTTTTTACTGCTACCAAGTAAATAATGAGGTTTAGTAGAAGGGGAAGAATAAACGTAAAGACACGATCAACCGCGTCTTTACGGAGGTAAAATGTCTTAGACAAACTAACCTGCTCCAACAGGGTAGTTTATTTTCTAGCAAGACATTAGCTTTGTTGCTTATCGCAGTTATTCTAGCATTACGTTTATTCCTACCGCATACTTTTGTTGAACAAAGTTAATAAAGTCTATCAACGGTTCCTATTAGGCAACTGTTGATGGACTTACTTAATAATTTTGCCAAAGATACTGCTCACCTTGAACAGTAAAGTAGAGAACTAAGCGCTGCTATTTGAGAAATCGCTCATATCCATGTTTAATCACTCTCGGCATAGATAGTAAAACTCAAAACTTTTTATATTTAGGGTTCTGTTTATTTGCCTTAGTTTCGGGGTTTATATCAATATACGGGTATCTAATCCCTAGCTATATCTGAACTTTCGGCATTTAGCTCTAAGCTGTAATTGTTTCATTCGAGAGTGATTAAAGAGGAATATGGATAAAAATTTACTATTTTGCAAAAAATAGCTGAAAAGATATAGCCATTTTGGTAGGTGCTACCTCTGCTTATCTTTCAGTTAATGCACCTTCCCATCAATTTGAAAACTTGTTAATTAACATCTGAGGTTAATTAGAATCATGAAAAGCACTCAAATCTTCCCAATGTTTATATCCCTGACTGAAGATCAAGAAGTAACCCTGTGTGGTGGTGAAAGCAAGGTTTCTTATTCTTATAGTCGAGTGACAATTGATAAAAAAGGAGCAAAGAAAGAAACAAACAATTAAATCAACTACAAAAGTTGGGAAAACGAATACTATCAAAGTAGGAACAAGTTCAGTGTCAGGACTGTTAAAGAGCCTGGGAATAAACCTATCCTCCCTGCTAAAATTTGATTTGTAGTGATAAGTAAGCAGGCGTGAATAATTAAAGTTTTGTAGTAAGCGGTTGGAGCCGCTTACTACTAGCAAATTTAATCAATTTTACATTACATAACATAGTTTGATTTTTTTTTTGCTCCGTTACTTAGTAAAATTAAACTGTTGGTCAAATTATTAACCACGCAGGGATGAAACCCTGCTATTTTTTTAAGTTTTTTTACGATACTATTGGGTACTGGAGTCTGAAATGAAATACCAAGTTGTTGCACAACATAGTGAAGAAGATTGTGGAGCTGCTTGTCTTGCTTCCGTGGCTAAACATTATCGACGTAACTTTACACTAAATCGCATCCGGGAAGCGGTAGGCACCGGGCAACTTGGAACAACATTGTTGGGATTGAGGCGAGGAGCCGAGGCACTTGGTTTCAATGCCCGTTCGGTCAGGGCATCAAAAGAAATATTAGACCGAATGAACCAAGCACCACTGCCAGCAATCATTCACTGGAAAGGCTACCACTGGGTTGTTTTGTATGGTCAGAAAGGCAAAAAATATGTAATTGCTGACCCAGCCTTTAACATCCGTTATGTCTCTAAAAATGAATTAATAGAGGCTTGGTCAGATCAAGTCATGCTTTTACTAGAGCCAGATTCGGTTCGCTTTTATGCTCAACCTGATGATAAAGTCAATGGTCTTTGGCGCTTTGCGCGGCGGGCATTGCCTTATGGGGGCATAATATTCGAGGCTTTTCTCTGTGCTATATTTATCGGTCTGCTTTCGTTAACCTCTCCTTTCCTGGTTCAAATTCTAACGGATGATGTACTAGTTCGAGGTGATACCCAGCTTCTTGCTGGTGTAATTATTGCGGTTGTGGTGATGAATTTGGTGTCAAGTAGTCTGCAACTAGTTCAATCTAACCTGATTGCCAATTTTGCTCAACGGCTTGAGTTAGGGCTAATTCTAGAATTTGCCAGGGCAATCTTGCGGTTGCCTCTGGCTTACTATGAATCACGTCGTAGTGGCGAGATTGTTAGCAGATTGCAAGATATTCAACAAATTAATCAGCTAGTTGCTCAAGCAGTTATCAGTCTGCCTAGCCAATTCTTTATCGGACTGATTTCTTTAGGTTTCATGGTGTTCTATAGCTGGAAACTCACCTTTGTTGCCGTCGTTGTTGCTATTGTCATGAGTTTATCTACGGTGGTTTTCTTGCCGACACTTCAACAAAAAATCAGAAGTATGTTGGTCTTAGACGCGGAAAACCAGGGTGTTCTCGTTGAAAGCTTTAAAGGAGCGCTGACACTCAAAACTACTACTGCTGCTCCTCAATTTTGGGAAGAATTTCAGAACAGATTTGGTCGGCTCTCAAACATAACATTTCGCACAGTTCAGATTGGAATTATTAATAGCACCTTTTCTGGGTTAGTTTATGCTATTGGCAGCGTTAGTTTGATCGGTTTCGGCAGCGTCCTAGTTATTGGTAAAGAACTCAGCATCGGTCAACTGCTAGCATTTAACGGGATGAATGGGAACTTTTTGGCATTAATCGGTACTGTGATTGGATTTATAGATGAATTCATGCGTGCCAAAACTGCCACGGAACGCTTAACAGAAGTTATCGATTCCACACCTGAAACTCCAAGCGATAGTACCAAACCCTTTGCTAAAATTCCTAGTGATGGTGATATTATTTGCAAAAACCTAAACTTTCACTACGCCGGCAGGCTAGAGCTACTGGAAGATTTTTCCATTACAATTCCTGGCGGTAAAGTTGTTGCCCTAATTGGTACATCCGGCTGTGGAAAAAGTTCTCTTGCCAAACTGATTGCCGGATTATATACACCTAACTCTGGTAATATTCGCTTTGGCATTTATAATATGCAAGACCTAGCTCTTGATTGTTTGCGGCAACAAGTTGCTCTGGTTCCTCAAGACGCTCATTTTTGGAGTCGCACAATTATTGAAAACTTCCGCTTAGGTTCTCCTCACCTCACCTTTGATCAAATTGTCAAGGCTTGCCAAATTGCTGACGCAGATGATTTTATTAGTAGACTACCTGAAAAATATCAAACTGTATTAGGTGAATTTGGGTCAAATATTTCTGGTGGACAACGGCAAAGGCTGGCTTTAGCAAGAGCTATTGTTAACGATCCACCAATCTTGATTTTAGACGAATCAACTGCTGGACTCGATCCAGTTAGTGAAGCTCAAGTTTTAGATCAACTGTTGTTGCACCGCCAAGGTAAAACCACGATCCTGATTAGCCACCGTCCTAGAGTAATTACCCGTGCTGATTGGATTGTTTTACTTAATCAAGGCAAGTTACAAATTCAGGGGACAGTAGAGGATTTGCGTGCCCAACCAGGAAACCATTTAGACTTTTTAACCCCTTAATTGCTTCCAGTTTTAACAAACTTTGGGGGTTTAAGTCCCCTGCCTCTATAGGCAGCACGTTTTGTGTCGGGGTTAAATCCCCGTTACAAAACGTAATTGCGAATTGCGAATTGCGAATTGCGAATTGTTTTAATTAGTGGTCTGTCTCATTAAATTTGATCAGTTTGTAGTAAGTGCTTCAGTGCTTAAAAATCTAGTCGCAGTAACCGATAGCCCGCCCTGAACTTCAGTTCAGGGCTGATAGCTGAAGTCCACTCAAGTGGACTGAATTAATTATTTGGCGTTGCCTAATTGCGGTATGAATCCAGATGTAGAGACGTTGCAATGCAACGTCTCTACAAGGATTTCGATATCATGCAGAATCATTTTCATACATGAAATCAGCAACGCCAATTATTTAGTCCACTTGAGTGGACTTTCGCTATGAGACTCGGAATTCATTCTGAGGCGGGATAGAAACGCAGTGCAAGATTTATCTTAACTTAAAACTCATGTCCCACAAGGAACTGAAGTTACTTGCTAATAGCTAAAGTCATCTAAAGATGACTAAATAATCTGAAAAATCTTTAGTCTACTTCAGTAGACTTTAGCTATGAGCCTCTGAAATTCATTTCTGGGCGGGCGTGGAAGCCAACAGATAAGCGATTTTTAGCTTAAGTTGACACGAATGGGCAAAGACAAGCCCCTACCAGCGTATTTATATCATCAGTAAAGTGAAATGGTATAATCCAACATTTCGAGTGCTTTGCTGGATTGCGCTTTGCTTAACCCAACCTTGTATCTTACAGGATCGGCAAGGGGATTAGGTTAATCTTTAGCTTTTCCAGATGGCATGAATTGTCACACACCAGGTAAGTCTCAAGCATTCCTTTGATGAACTCAAAGCTAAAGCCAAACAAGTTACCATTTTTTCTGAAGTTTTTGGGGATAAATATGTCATTCTAATTCGCATTAAAAATAATAATTTAACTCTCTTTATTCTATTATTTAAAAGATAAAAATAAAAAACACCAATTTTAAATAACTCAGTAAATATGCTGATGCAACTCTGTGAACTAGCTGAAAAACTAAGGTATTGCAACAATGACCAAAACCTATATGTCTTTTTTGTTTCTTAGCTATGACTGAGATATCACAATTTCCCAAAACAAGTCTTAATTGTCAGGAAAGTAAGATATTTGTACTTAGGTATTCATAAAAACTTATTTAATAAAATCTTTTCCATATATATACCTGTCGTTAAGAAGTATTAAGAAATTCTGATTAAAGAATATTGCAATAGCTTGATTTAATTGCTAGCGTGTGTATGACAACGATGCTGATGAGCGCTCTGATCTAGGAGAAGTAAAATTATGAGCTATATGTATTCAGCCAAGTCTGTTAGGCTTTGACGGGTTAAAAAGGAGAAATTTCTGCCTCGTATAGACAATTATGAGGGATTGCAGATTAACCAAGAAATATCTCGTTGCTAAAGGCTTAGTTTCAGTTTGATTTGGATTGCAATTGATTATTTGTCTTACCTTGTGCCGACAAGCGAGTAGCTCTTAATTGTGTGTTTTGGCAATAACGAAGAGTTTAGTAAGACTTAAATTTTGGAGGATAAAACCAATGGAGATTCAAGGGAAAGTTGCTCTAATTACAGGGGCTTCTCGTGGGATTGGACGAGCGATCGCACTCGAACTAGCTCAAATCGGCATCAAGCGGCTGATATTGGTAGCACGCGATCGCCAAAAGTTAGTCGAGGTAGCTAACGAAATCGAGGCGATGGGAACAGAAACTGCGATCGTGCCCTTAGATTTGACGCAGACAATTGAAGTAAATATCGCTGTTGCCCAACTGTGGCGCAATTACGGACAGATTCACCTGCTGGTTAATTGTGCGGGAGTCGCATACCAAAGCTCGTTTTTGCAATCTAAAATGCCCCAAGTTCAAGAAGAACTCTCGGTAAACTTGTTCGGAATGTACAACCTCACTAGTCTGATAGCTCGACGCATGGCCAGCCAAAGGCAAGGAACAATCGTCAATGTATCAAGTCTGATGGGGAAGGTGGCTGCACCGACAATGGCGACTTACTCAGCTACCAAGTTTGCCATCTTAGGATTTACCCAAGCCTTGCGTCAGGAACTAGCTGATTACAATATCCGAGTCATTGCATTACTACCTTCCCTCACAGACACAGATATGGTGCGCGACTTAAAATTATTTCGCTGGGTGATCCCCATGACTCCCCAGCAAGTGGCTAAAGCACTTGTCACCGGAATGCAAAATGATTCATCAGAAATTTTAGTCGGATGGCAAAGTCATTTAGCTGTATGGTGTCAACGCCTTGCTCCCTGGTTGCTAGAGCTAATTTTACGAATAGCAACTCCGCCAGCAGCAACAAAAGAACAGCCGAGTCAAAAACTGAAAAAGCTGATGCCGAAACTGAATTTTTGATGATTTATGGCGTGTCTGCGCGTAAATTCTAAATTTTTTGAGGCGATCGCCTCTTCTTCTGCTGTCAATTAACTTTACCTTTAGGGTAAAAACGAGAGTACCCGACCAAATTAACTAGATTGACTGCAATCAGCAATCCTTACCCAACCGAACTCAATCAGCTTCTAACTCCAAACATGGGCAATCAGCATCCCAATCAACGCCACTATTATTTCCCCAAAAGCGCTGAATCATGCTGATCATAAATTTCTGACTAAATTTGGGTATTAGCAGGCGGTAAACAAACTTTATCAATCAGTAGAACACAAAGATGCGAATATCTGGGTAGACTGCACTGATGATTACTAGACTTGCCTAAGTTCGCAGTTACTGAAAATCACCTAAAAATGTTATGGCTCAGGATATTTGCTGTATTTATACTGAGTCAAGCACTATTAGATACTTAGGCAAGTTTTATAGATATAACTTATTTCGGAGCAACCAGAAATGCTTTCCTTCCCCACAACTCTTACTCCTTTGCCCGAAATCATTGATGGCTTGCCGAATATATCTGGTTGGGAAACAGAGGTTCTCTCTGTAGTTAACTATAATCAGCCAGTATTTTTACCAACAACAAATATCCGCTTAGAAGATGTAAATGCTGTGTTTGCGATCGCCTTACACATGCACCAGCCAACTATACCTGCTGGAAATGGTGGTACACTCATCAGCAATCTGCAATATATGTTTGAACATCCTCATGAAGGGGATAACCACAATGCAGATCCTTTTGCCCATTGTTACAGCCGCATGGGAGACTTGATCCCCGAACTCGTCAGTCAAGGTTGCAATCCCCGTGTGATGTTGGATTACTCAGGTAATCTTCTGTGGGGACTGCGGCAAATGGGACGCGGTGATGTTCTCGATAATCTTAAACGCATCACTTGCGATCGCACCTACCAACCTTATGTAGAATGGCTGGGTACAATGTGGGGTCATGCAGTTATTCCTTCCACACCAATAGCAGATATTAAATTGCATATCATCGCATGGCAACATCACTTTGCGGCAATTTTTGGCTGGGAGGCATTAGCGCGAGTTAAAGGATTTTCGCCCCCAGAAATGCACCTACCAAATCATCCTGATGCTCTCTTTGAATTTGTGAAAGCGCTCAAAGAATGTGGATATCGCTGGTTACTCGTTCAAGAACATTCTGTAGAAACAATTAGCGGTCAATCTCTTACCAACAAACATTTGCCGCATCGTTTAGTTGCCCGCAATTCTCAAGGCGAAACAATTAGCATTACAGCCTTAATTAAAACCCAAGGTTCGGATACTAAATTAGTCGCACAAATGCAGCCTTATTATGAAGCAAAAACATTATCAAAACAAAAAATTGGCAGTGTTTTTGTACCACCAATAGTTAGCCAAATTGGAGATGGTGAAAATGGTGGCGTGATGATGAATGAATTTCCTAGCGCCTTTAAACAAGCTTGGTGGGATATGGTCAATAACGGCGGAGGTAAATCACGCGTAGTCGGGATGTGTGGTACAGAATATTTAGAATTAATTGAAGCTGCTGGATGCAAACCTGAAGACTATCCAACTTGTCAGCCAGTGGGACAACATCAGATTTGGGAGCGAGTTTCATCAGATAATATTCAACCTGAAGCTGTAGAGAATGTCATTCAAGAATTAAAGCAAACAAACTCTAATTTTCATCTGGATGGAGCCTCGTGGACAAATCATATCAGTTGGGTAAAAGGATATGAAAATGTGTTGTCTCCCATGTATCAACTAAGCAGTTTATTCCATCAAAAATTTGATCCATTACAGCAAGTTGAGTCAGCAGAACCTGTTACCAGACAATCTCATTACTGTAACGTTCTTTTGCATAACCTTTTGTTGCAAACCAGTTGTTTTCGTTATTGGGGACAAGGTGCTTGGACTGATTATGCGCGGGAAATTTATCAACGTGGCGAAAATTTATTGCAGATAAATTGAACTGGCAACTGGAAGCTAGTACAATTTGGCGGAAATTTGCTTACCTTTAACAAGGAGATTTTGCCCCTTGTTGTCTGGTTAATTGAGATGGTAGCTGGCTCCCCGATAAATTGGAGGACTTTGATTCCGAACAATATCATATAATCGTCGCAATCCACGCCAAATAGGTTTGACCTTTTTGAATTCAAAATTTAAAATTCAAAGCCTATTATCCCAGTGTCACAAAACACAACACTAATTTAGCAAATCAGGTTCTTCGCGCACAATTCTATCGTAAAGGGGCTGGAAGCCGAACCACCCACTTGTACGTGACCCCACTTGAGTTTGTGTTAAACGGGCTGTTTCGTGTTTGATAATAGTAGGTCTACCCGCAGCTTCTGCCAGTAGTTGGGCTTGGCACGATCGCTCTAAGCTAATGTACCAAAAGGCAGCTTCATCTACTGTATGTCCCACAGTTAAAATGCTGTGGTTACGCAGGATTATGGCTTTGTTTGGCCCCAAGGTTTGCGCCAGTCGCTGACCTTCAGAAGTTTCTAAAACAACACCCGTGAAGTCATCAAACAGGGCATGATCTTCGTAAAAAGCACAGGAATCTTGAGTCAAGGGGTCAAGAAGACGACCTAAACTAGACCAGGCTTTACCATAAAGTGAATGGGCATGAGCCGCCGCGATTACATCAGTTCGAGCTTCATGAATCTGAGAATGGATGGCGAAAGCAGCTCGATTCACTTCAGCATCGCCTTTAACCACCTCACCTTCTCTATTAACTAAGAGCAGGTCAGAAACTCGGATATGACCGAAGTATGTTCCTAATGGATTGACCCAAAAATGGTCTGTAAATTCTGGATCACGAGCCGTAATATGGCCGGCGATTCCCTCGCTGAAACCAAACTTACCAAACAGGCGAAAAGCTGCGGCTAGGCGTTGCTTGCGGTGCAGCCGTTCGTCTTCAACTCGCTCGAATACGGGGGGTTGTGGTCTACTGTACCTGGGCATGTTCTTTTTCTTCTTCCTCTTTACAGGGAGCGTTGGAATATCCAGAGCGAAAGGATTTAACGCTGTGAGATTCTGGGATGAACTGGTGACGCAAGATGCAACCAGTATCATTACCCAGAATATGGATGGATACAGATGCGCTCTGGGATGTAGTTTTGACGGCGTGGATATCACCATCTGGGGGTAACAGACGGTAGATATCCCCTGGTTGAAGCAATCGCACTTCAGTTATTTGTAATTGTGCGTGTCCTTCAGCATCGCCGTTATCTACACGGCGATAGACTGTTTCTTTTTGATTGCCTTTGTATAAACCAATTAATCCCCAGGCCAAATGGTCATGGACGGGAGTCCATGAACCTGGGGGAATTACCAAACTAAAGATTGACAGGGAACGGTCTTTGGCGCGATAAAGTAGCCACTGACCAATACCTCCACCCATCCTGCTTTCGGGATTGGCTTGGGCAAACTTTTGGGGTAGCCATTCCTGTTGGGCAAGCAGTTCTTGAAAATAGGGTTCTAGTTTAGCGAGAGTTTGTGTGCGATCGTCAACAGTGTTAGCGCTAATTTCACACACTGTTGCCACAAAGGATCGTAGTTCCCGGCTCTCAATAAACCATTGGTCTTCTGGCAATGGTTCTAAGATGGTGTGGTTTGTCATCTATATTCCTCCGTTTGCGAGGTGACTAAGATTAATACCAATTTTTTTATCTTTGCTGACAATAGTACTAGTACCGCAAGGCGGAAGTCACGCATTCAAAAGTAAAAAGCATTATGGAATCAGCTTTTTAGGGATTTTAAATGGTTGTCCTATTTCCGTCGTGGCGTACTATAGGAATCCTATTTGATTTTTGAATAAGCTCCGTACATCTGTAAAGTGTCGAAATCAAAGGTAGTGTGTCTAATAAACCACTCAAACATCCACTTTAAATGAGAAAATGTTGGAACCAAAGCACAAAAACGTCTAACCCATGTCTTGGCTTGTAACCAGATATCTTCAATTGGATTTTGTATTGGGCAATTGGGGGCAAAGCGAACACAATATATTTTCCATTGCTCGGTTGGCAAACTTTGATTAACAGAGTCCAAAAAACTTCGAATTTCTTTGGAACGGTGGTAACTAGCACCATCCCAAAAAATTAGTAATTGCTGGTCGGGAGAGTCGGCTAGCAAGTATTGTAGGTAGTCAATGGTATTTTTTGAGTTTCCCGCATCATAAGCTTTGAGAACTAATTTTCCCTCAAGATAGTCAATTGCTCCATAGTATGTCTGCTTTTCTCGTTCATTAATCACTCTCACCGCTATTTCTTGATCACTTTTTCCCCATACGTAGCCACTTAAATCTCCCCACATTAAATGACACTCATCAATTAGCAGTACTCTTAATTTTCCTGTTTCAATTTCCTCCCGGCGGTTTGCCAGCAATGTTTCAATCTCTTTTTTTTTACAGCAACAGCATTCTCGTCAGCTTTAGGATTTAGCTTTGTGGTTTTTTTCCAACTGATTCCTGCTTTATCGAACAGGTCGTAGTAGCTTTGTTTTGAGTCATAAACTATGTCATACTCAAAGGCTAATTGATACTCTAGTTCCCCAAGCTCCCAACAATCCTGTGTTTGCAGCCAACTTAAGACCTCTTGAAATTGTTCGGCATTCAGATAGCTTTTTCTCCCTTTGTAGTTCAGTCGCAGCCCATCAATTCCAGTTTCCTCATAGGCTTGCTTCCAACCCGTGATTGACCCTCGTGATACGTCTAGAATTGTTTCGATTTCATCATACAAGTAACCTTGATAAACCAGCTTGACTGCCAACGCTTTCCTTACTTCACGCGCATCTGGACGCATATCTATAAAATCTTGTAGTTCAGCGATCGCATCAAGTGCAGTTCCCTCTTTTAGATATTGCTGCGATACTTGCACTGCGAGTGTAGCAGCTTGTAAATGCTGACTTATCATTGTTTCCTGTTAGACTTGTATCCATCTCCGTATTATCTCTTGGTTTTGTTCAAAAATCAAATAGGAGTCCTATAATTGTGAATTTTGGGACAAATAGTAGCAGCAACATCTATACCTTGTTGGTAGAATCTTTTGCTTCAGCATCCAGTCAGTAGTATTTTGGATTTTGGCAAAATTCTTTACCGCTCATTAGAGATTTCCTTGAATGTTTTTTTGGGAAGTCTCTTAGGTGTGATATCAATTTCCTTAAATACGGTAAATTGGTCGGATAACCGTGCAATCAACTACAAGCAGAAATTATCACATACAAATTTAAAAAGCAATAGGTTAACTGTTCGGGGAGGAGATTAAAGGAAAGTAGTGCGTTTCCTCCTTCTCAGGTGAGAGTTGAGCGTCAACAGAGCGTAATTGATTGTAAATGCAGAGTTTTTTCTGACTGCGGATGCTCGAAGCGAAGTAATTTTACGTGGCGTTGCTGAAACTGCTGGCTAATTTGCCGATGGGTTTGGCGATCGCGTGCCAACAACAAAATCCCAGATGTTTTTTGATCTAGGCGATGCACAGATGCAAGCGCCATCCCATCCAGCAACAGATGACGTAAGAGTTATATACAAGTGAAGGAAAAAGATTAAATTATAATGCTTATAGTTAGCAATTAACTGTACTCAAGAAAGACATTGAATAGCTCAATATTGTAGATATAGCGGTTCCCATTCACATGAGGTACAACATTATATTGCCAAGTGTAAGGGCACGGCAGTGCCCATTGGTGTACCTCACGTAAACGATAAACGCTATAAGTTTGCTCTCCATAACTCACTTAATAATTTAGAGACAGCGTACAAAAACTTGTTTACTGACTTAAAAATTCAGTAAACAAGGTGTTGGCTTTCCTAAACTTAAAAAAAGTACGGATGTAAACAGTGAAGCATAAATCAAGCCATTTGTAGGTTTATGAGGTTCCATTGAATTACTAACTGGTTGACTTTTTGTGAATATATTTGTAAATTTAACAAACCAAGAAAAATTTACAAAAAAATAAAAAATACTATGCAACTGATAAAAGATGGTTTGTAAAAAGCTCAAACAATCTATTTACCTTAATACATAAGATGATGTGTTTGTCCAGTAGGTAAATCTTAGTATTTCAAACTTTTTCAAATGTACTGATTGTTAGAGCCATTCAGACCAATTTCGCAATACACCAATAAAGAAATAAAAGTGATAAAAATAACTAGACGAAAAGCCCTGGAGCTAGGAGCGCTTACAGGTGGTTCTTTGCTGATTCCTATAGGCTTGATATCTCGTGGACAAGCAGCAACTGCTGGTAGTCCTCAGCCTACTCGTTTTAGTGTTAAACTTCCCATACCGCCAGTACTTAAACCAGTGCGGAGTAATGCGACCACAGATTACTACCAGATAACGATGAAAAAAGCTCAGGTTAATATTTTGCCTGGGCTAACAACGCAGATATGGGCTTATAACGGTATTGCTCCTGGCCCCACAATTAAGCAACGTCAAGGGCGACAATCAATTATTCGCTTTATCAATAACAGTGTCGATACACCAACATCAGTTCACTTGCATGGGATGGCATCGTTACCGCAGTACGATGGCTATGCTGAAGATTTGACACCACCGGGTTTCTACAAAGATTACGTCTATCCGAACAAACGCGCGGCTACGTTATGGTATCACGACCACGCCATTCATAATACTGCACGTAATGTTTATATGGGTTTGGCAGGCATGTACCTTGTTCAAGATGACTTTGAGCTTGGACTACCTTTACCCAAAGGTAAATACGACGTACCACTGTTTATCCAAGATAAGCAGTTTACTAATACTGGCAGGTTAGTCTTTAATACCCAAGGTGAAATTAGTCAATATGGTGATGTCATTTTGGTCAATGGTGCGCCTTGGCCGCGCATGGAGGTAGATACCTGTAAGTACCGTTTCCGGATCTTGAATAGTTCGATTTCGCGCTCTTATAATCTTGCCCTGAGCAACGGCGATGATTTTATTATGATTGGCACTGATGCCGGATTAATGAGCGCACCAGTTAAAGTCAAAAATTTCCGGTTGGCGCCAGCAGAACGTTACGAATTTATTATTGACTTTTCTAAATACCCAGTCGGTTCTCAGGTAGTGCTGCGAAATCTCGGACTTCCTAACAACACGAATTACGACGGTACGAATCAAATTATGCGCTTTGATGTTGTGCGGCGTGAACCAGATAATAGCTCTATTCCCTCCAGGTTACGTACAATCCAGCCTATCCCAGAATCTTCAGCAGTACGAACCAGAGAATTTAAGTATGAGCGCTCTAATGCTCTGTGGGTGATCAATGGCAAAGCCTGGAATAACACCCGAATTGATGCTAATCCTAAATTAGGCGATGTTGAAATCTGGAAATTGTCTAACCCATCAGGTCGTGCGTTTCATCCTATCCACCTTCACCTAATTGATTGCCTAATGCTTGACCGTAATGGTAAACCACCTTTTCCTTACGAGCGTGGGTTGAAAGATGTCTTTTATATTGGGGAAAACGAGACTGTACGAGTAATTGGCAAGTTTGGCGCTAATACAGGTAAATATATGTCACACTGCCACAATGCGGTTCACGAAGACCACGATATGATGAATCAGTTTGAAGTGGGACGGGGCGGACGCTCACCTTTGGCAGTTGCAGCAAAGCCACTTCCAGCTCCACCTTTATAGACATTAAAAAGGTGTAATTGCTTGTAAATGAAGGGTTTTTTCTGACTGCGGATGCTCGAAGCGAAGTTCCCTAGCGTGCAGATGTAAGCGACTGGTAACTGCACAGCATCCATAAAGGCGATCGCCTAAAATAGTTACCCCAAGTCCTCGCGCATCAGCCGCATGAACCCTTAATTGATGAGTGCGCCCTGTTAGCGGCGTAAATTCTAGGCGGGTGCAATCTTGTCCTCTTGCCATTACCCGGAAGTGTGTCAAGCTGGGTTTACCGTGCTGCCAATCTACTTTTTGATAAGGACGATTTTCAGGATCTCCCCACAATGGCAGTTCAATTTTACCTCGCTCAACTGTCACAGCACCGGAAAGTATGGCTTCATAAACCTTGTGAACCTGGCGTTGCTGAAACTGCTGGCTAATTTGCCGATGGGTTTGGCGATCGCGTGCTAACAACAAAATCCCAGAAGTTTCCTGATCTAGGCGATGCACAGATGCAAGCGCCATCCCATCAGGTAACAGATGACGTAAGCGACTCAAAACACTATCTTGGCGATCGCTATAACGACCAGGCACCGAAAGTAATCCAGCAGGTTTGTTCACAGCAATCAGCCATTCATCTTCATAAATAATGGGTAAAGTGACCTCTCCCCCAACCTCTCCCCTAGCAGGGGAGAGGGCTGAGGGTTTAGGTTTCAAGCCTGAGAGCAAAAACCCCATCAATGGCTGGCATCGCTCGGCACATGCTCCATAAAATTTTCCCTGGATTTTATCTTGATTTACTGAAGACGCACCCCACCAAAATTCTGCCATTGCCAGTGGTTTTAGATTATGTGTTGCCGCATAATGGAGCAGTTTTGGGGCACAACAGTCTCCTGTGCCAGTGGGCAAACCTCCTGGCATCAATTGCTGTAATGATAGCGATCGCCCGGAAAAATTAGTCAGGCTGTAGGTAGCGTGCATCTGAGCTTGTAATTGACGGGACAGTGCTTTACGCTGTTGTTTCAGTTCGCTAATTCGCGCATCTGTTGCTGCAATTAACTGTTGAAGAGGCTGTAATACGGCATTTTGCTGGCGTTTAAGTTGTCGCCGCTCAATTCCCTGCTGACGACTCTCTTCGTCGAGTTGTTCAAGGCCAATCGTGAGTGCTTCTTTTGTAAGTGTATTGCAGATTTGCTGACGTTTTTCCTGTCGTTGATGTTTGCAATGGCGATGGCGATCGCTCATTGCTTGCAATTGTTGCTCAAATTCATTAGACAGGGTTTCATACTGCTGGCGTTCGGTTAGTTGCCTTAAGGTAAAGAGTTCCTGCTTAATCGCGTCCAACTGTGCCAAAGTCCGGGCTTCCTCCAAAGCAACTTCGTCTCGTCCTGGAATTGGTGGAACCCAACCCTCAACTACACTGCAACCATTCAAAAGACCGGAGAAGGCTTTGAGTACCCTTTGTTCGCCATTAGGCAGTTCAACTAATAGTATTCCATACATCTTGCCTTCATGAGAATAACAGTCATTTTTGGCAAGTTGTTGCATGAGTCCGTGAGCGATCGCTTCGGATATTGAGGTGCGGGGTAATTTTAGGCGATGTCTACGACGGGTTGCGCCTACGCCACTTTGGAGACAACGCCCCTCGTACCAATAACTAGGAGATGAGCTACTTATTGGAAAATCGCAGTCGATGAAATCTGAAAGTGTGTGGTGAACTACCATACAAAGTATGATTGTAAATCTAGTTGATCGTGATGTATGAAATTATTGCCTTTGCTAAATACCAATTCTGTATGAAGATGCGCCGATAGTGCAAGGAATAAAGAACGTAGAGGCAAACGCGAGAGCGTCTGTCTGCGACAGGCTGTTCGCGTTCGTAGAGAAGCAGCTTGCCGCAGGCTACCGCCAAGAGCGCCAAGTACGCCAAGAAATAAAAAATTAAGAGATTTGGCGCAGCTTCATAAAGAAAAGGGATAACAAGATAGTGCGAGTGCGAGTGCGATCGCTTAGGAATAATAGGACTTACGCACAGGTAACGGAAAATCGTAGACGCAAAGCGGCTTGCCGCAGGCTACCACAGAGACACAGAGAACACGGAGGAATAAGAGTTTGAGAGGTATTTTGTGTAAGTCCTAAATAAGAATTAAATAACATACAATTTATCTCCTTGGCTTACCTCACCCTCAATCCCTCTTTTTATAAAGGAGAGGGAAGCTAGATACAGAATGAAGTTTTGCATTTTATTTAATTCACATTCCTTAGATTGGCCGGGTACGCAGCTAAAGATTCAACATCTAGGATTTAGCGAACAGGAATCGATGAATCGCTCTGTGGTGGATTGTCTTGTTCTGGTAGAAGCGGTTGTTCAGATGAATTATCTTCTGTGGATGTAGATTCTGGCTCTTTTATCATACCATGCTGCTCTTGCCCTCTAAGCCCAAGATATGTTGCGGCACTGATTCCTTGTAGTGTAAGAAGTGTTTCATCAAATTCCGGCATTGCCAGATTTTTAAGGACTTCCCAAACAAAGAATAGTCCGAGCGCAAGTGTCCAAATAAATGTTTGGAACCGATGAAAGTTGACTCCATTAATGTCCGATAATATATCGTAGAAAAAACCTTCAGAAACGCGTTGACTACCTTTTTTCTTCTTCTCATTCCCCTGCCCATCAATTAACGAAGTACCAACGGTAGTTACAGAATTGATTCCCAATAATATTAGTGATTGTTGAGTCAAAATATTCGTATAGTCTCCTGTTATGCCATAGATAATCAGGTAAGAACCAAAAATCAGAAATGTCCAAAAAGCAAGTTGAGATATCGATAGACTGAACGGGTTTTTGTTCAATTTTTTTCTGCCAAGAAAAAATTGAGCAATTCGACTTTTACGATATTCGTTTTTAAGATTAGCCTTTTCTGTAATCAACAGTTCCTGGCCACCAATCACCTCTTTTTGACAGTAAACGCCTTCTATTCCAGAGCTACGAAGAGTGTTTCGGCAATACCTAACGAACATTAATACAATAGCCACAAGTAAAAGCAGACATAGCCAAAATCGCCACGAAAACAGAACTATTGTTAATTGAGGAAGTGGGAAACCATCGCTCACCGGAATTGCAAGCTTTTTGGGACAGCCTACTCCCGCTATCACGTTAATACTGTATCTGCTTGGTCTACCAAGAAGCGCATTCCATGCAGCTTGAGACGAGTCGGTGCGTTCAAGTCGAAAGGCTAACCAATCATCCTGAAGAACTGTCTTTTGATCTTTACCCACAACCTTAACGATGACTGGTTCTCCGTGGACATCCTCTAGTTCATAGCCATCCAGGTACAACACTAATTGTCGAGGATCAAATGAATTGGTGGCATTAGGCGTTGCTTTTCTGGTCGCTGCTGATAATCCTTCAACTTTTATCCTAATGCGATCGCCCATTTTAACTTCGTTACTACGATTGTCGGCAATGACTTGTTGAGTTTTCAGTCCAGGAGGCACTGAACATAGCTGAGGCGCAAAATTTACAGAAGGGCCATCTGAACTATCTTGAGCAATTACTGCAAAGTTGATAGAAACAATCAACAGAAAAACCAACAGAAAAATAGCAGTCAATCTTTTAGCATTTCTATACATCGCTCGGTATTCCACCAACAGTGATTACTATGTCGGTAGTGTAACCATACTTGAGTCATTCAGGGTAACTGAAAGTTTAAAGCCCAGTTTGTGCTATTTCTCTTACCATTATTGCTGCCAATAGCGGAATCAAGCCAAAAAGTGACTAATCATTCAGATTTTCATTGACTACGAACCCACAATCATTAGCAGGGGTTGCTACTGCATTTCCTGGTGATTCCAGCTTTGACTTAGAAGAATTGGCTGGTATCGACTTTGTTATGGTCTTCATTTTAAAGTTTGATGGTTGTAGATGAACATAGGAATAATCCAGCCTTACAGTAACGGGTTTTTAGAAGTTGTACCAGAGAGCGATTATTGGCAAATTGCAGCTATACACATCAATGGACAAGCCTACTGTCCTACTCCTCAGCTTTATCGATCAGAAAAAGTGGCATTAGCAAAAGCTACACAAATTTATGATTGGCTAGCTGATCACGAAGGAGAAATTAATGGTGGGGGTTGCTACTGCTCTGAATTGAAACTCATCCTATGGCAACAACCGAAAGTATCTTAGTTGATCTTGTATTAATAGTTGCTTAGAGTCAGCCTGTAGTCCCTGCCTCAAGTGTGGGGATTTTACTTTGTTGATGCGATCGCGTAGCGTCTCCAAGAGTTGCCCGTTGCAGCTAGCGCTTAGGTAATTGCAATCCTGTTTGACCGTCAAGTTCCCAAAAAGCTAGTTTCAATCCCTAATAGGGATTTTAGGTAATTGCAATTACAGCCATCTCTGCGTCAGGCTCATATCGTCTAATAATTTCGTTTCAATCCCTAATAGGGATTTTAGGTAATTGCAATCAGAGGAGTTAAAATATCGTCTTTTTCCGATACGTTTCAATCCCTAATAGGGATTTTAGGTAATTGCAATTTCCCCCCAGAGGTAATCCTCTGGGGGGAATTGGTTTCAATCCCTAATAGGGATTTTAGGTAATTGCAATCCCCAGCAGGGCTGGTAGTTGTAGTAGTCTGCGCAAAGTTTCAATCCCTAATAGGGATTTTAGGTAATTGCAATAAAGATACCTGAGATAGTTGCCACCTGCGGGTAGTTTCAATCCCTAATAGGGATTTTAGGTAATTGCAATAGCTGGCTTCTGAAAGTCTCGCTCTATTTGGTTTTCAAGGTTCGGTTGCGCGAATGCAAAAATCATAACACGAGGAGTTGTGATTTGGCTAGAGGCAAATGGCTGAAAACTAGTCCCCATAAAGTGCGCGGATGGTTTAGAAATACTAACGCTCTCAAGTTCTTGCATATAGGGCAATTCAGCCATTGTTGTACTCACTCCTTCCCGAACACCTACCCATCCGCGCATTCAGCGAAAAAAATAATCTAATGGAAAAGCTGCTTACTTAGCTGCTTACTTAATAAATATCCTACTTAATTAGGTTGGCTGGCTAACCTTACTTGGCAACGTCTTCAAAGTCTGTTATCGCACAAGCAAACTCCCTAAAAGCTGTTTTAATCAAAACCTCTTTCGTTTCCCTTTCCAGCGAAGAATTGCGTATGAGGTCTGTTAATTCTATGAACAGCAGAGAAAACATAAAACGATCTTGGCGGTCAACTTGTTTCAAGCAAGACGATATAAACTGATAAAGCTCTGTTTTTCTAGGTTTGGTTTGTTCTTCCCATATCTGTAACCCAAGCCGAAGAGTTCTCAAACGGATTTCATTACTGTTGAAGGACGCGTCTTTGTAGCGGACTGATACGCGTTGGGGTATTTCCATGAGTTTTAGCTATACATATTCAATGTAAAGTAATTATTCACTTATATTTTGGCTAAACCGGAAAAATCTGATATTTTGCACCAATTCCAACAACTACCATCGGTTAGAAACAAATTACTTGCGTGGACTGACAGTTAAGGGTAGCACGGCTGTGCTACCCTCTTAGGATCAATTTAGATGATGCCCCAGAAATGGAGTAAGCCTTGACCAGAAAAAGCTTCAATCAAAATCGCAGATAGAAAACCAATCATCGCAAGACGACCGTTCCAGTTTTCACTCTGAGGAGTGAAGCCAAAACGCACAGCATTAGGATCTTCTGAAACAATAGGCGCAGGATTCTTAAAACCTGTCATCAGTAAAACTCCAAAGTTCAAGTGTTGTAGCAGTTGTAACTGTCTGTAAAGTAATGTAACAGATGTTTAAAAAAATGCAACATTTTTCTGAAAATCAAAACACAGATGGATACAGTTAAAGACTAAAGATTTATCTGTATCCATCTGTAATTATCTGGTTTCAATACCTGGGAATTAAATGATTAAGCTTGTTGTATTTCTGGACGACCATCTTCAACCACAAATGAAGCGCGTTTACTAATTGTGCCAAATGGGGTTGTGACATTTGACATAACTAGATAATCTGACTTCCAGGTTGTAGGAGTCAGCGCACAGCGAACATATCCCCGTTGACTGTTGAAAAACTTAATGTGTGGGTTATCAGGTAAGTAAGCTTCAACAGTGGGATTAGTATCTGCTCCATCACCACCGGAGCTAATTGAGGAACATACGAATTCACTACCAACGGTGGCGGATTCTGGGTTATCAAAGTTAGCCTTCAAGTTCATCGCCCAGTGGGAATGCACATCGCCTGCCAAGGATACTGGATTAGAGGGCTGGCGCTGTCCGAGGAAAGCCATCAGGCGATCGCGCGAAGCCACATAACCATCCCATTTATCCATGCTGTAAGTTCCGCCTTCTCCTGGTGTCATATCTCTTTGAGCAATCGGAACTTGCTGCGCCAAAACATTCCACTTCGACTCTGAACTATTTAAACCATCAAATAACCAATTCTCCTGCGCCTTACCGGTGATTGTTGCATTCGGATCTAAGTTTTCTGGGCAACGTTCTTTAGTGCCATCACCACAGGGCTGATCGGTGCGATATTGGCGGGTATCTAGGACATGGAAGGTGGCTAGGTTGCCAAAGGAGAGCCGACGGAAAAGTTGCATATCGGGGCCAACGGGACGCGAGAAGGGGCGCAGTGGCATGTGTTCGTAGTAAGCTTGATAAGCAACAGCCCGCCGTTGGAGGAAAATTGCTCGGTCTTGATCTGGTTCAGTATCAATTTGTGAGATGTTGTTGGCGTAGTTGTTTTCCACCTCATGGTCATCCCAGGTAACAATCCAGGGAAACGCTGCATGAGCTGCTTGTAGATTGGTATCCGTTTTATAGAGGGCGTGACGGTTGCGGTAATCTTCTAAAGTAAAAATTTCTGAACCATTGTGTTTTCTAGGGCGATCTTCTGTGATTCCCCCTTCGTAGATGTAATCGCCAACATGCACTACTAGGCTGAGGTCTTCTTTGGCCAGATATTTGTAGGCAGTAAAGTACCCCTGCTCATAGTGCTGACAAGAGACAAGGGCAAAGTTAAATTTACTTAAGTAGCTATTTACTAAAGGCGCTGTACGAGTGCGACCAATGGGGCTAGCGTCTTGGCCGACAAGAAACCGATACCAGTACCAGGTATCAGGTTGGAGTCCTTCTACTACAACTCGTACTGAGTGAGCTAGTTCTGGAGTTGCAAGTACCGTACCTCTAGAGACAATGCGCCTCATGTCGGGATCAGTTGCTACTTCCCAGCGAATTGGTACATTAACAGGTGGCATTCCACCTGCGTTTAAGGGTTCAGGAGCGAGACGAGTCCAGATTACTACGCTGGTAGGATAGGGTTCACCCGACGCCACACCTAAAGTGAAAGGATAATTTGAAAATCTGCTTATGGCGATCGCTCTTTGATGAGAAAATTGGTTAGCGATCGCTAAACCAGACAATGCTCCTGCCCCGATAATTAAGTTGCGTCGTTTCATTCGACTGTGCAGGAACTGCTCAAAATTCCGGTAATCTACCATTCTTTACTCCTGGCTAACAGGTAAGTTAAAGCACAGCAACAGCTAACACAAAGAAGCAGGGTAATCGTAAACAACCTTCGTAAATAATTCCCTTACCAAAATCAGGTTTTAACAAACTTTGGGGGTTTAAGTCCCCTGCCTCTATAGGCAGCACGTTTTGTGTCGGGGTTAAATCCCCGTTACAAAACGTAATTGCGAATTGCGTTAGCGCAGCGGTAGCGAGTCATCGAGCGTCATTGCGAATTGCGAATTGTTTTAATTGGAGCCACCCTATTTTAGAATCAGGAGTTTAAGCAGACTTTAATTAGAGGTAAAAATAAAATCAATTGTCGAGATTGCAGGGTGTCAAAACTTGCGATAAATCACACGTGTGGGGAAACTCCTCCGGGTAAGTCGAGTCGCAGAAAGAGAAAATCTAATAAGTTGCCTTCTTAGATTAACCTGGCTTTAGGCATCGGGTAAATGTCAATTAATATTAAGCTGGTGGTAATATAGCGTTTCTCGTTTACGTGAGGTACACCCGTAGGGGCAGAGCACTGCCCATTGGTGTCAAATTAACGTGAAAGCCAGTCTATAACTAGCTTTTAGAGACTGTCTCATTCCCAGTCGGAGACTGGGAATGCTGTTCTAGAGGCTCCGCCTCCCTTGCTGGCGGCAGAGCCGCCAGGAGCAGCATTTCCAGCCAGAGGCTGGAAACGAGATTTGAAAAGACTTTTAGCTTAAGTTGACACCAATGAGCACTGCCGTGCCCTTACACTTCGCAATATAATGTTGTACCCCATGTGAATGGGAACCGCTCCAAAAATTAAATTACTCAATTCCTACATCCAAGACGACTATCAGCTTCCGCTTCCCCTGCTCCTTGCCTTATTGTTCTTCGGCAGTGTAAGTATAAAATTGATCAAAAGCTCCTACAGTTTCAAATTTGTAAGAAGGTATCCAAGAGTTTATTTTTAAATCTGTACGGTAAATGCTAAAAATAATATAATTTTGTCTTTCTGTAGTCCTGGCAAGAATTTCTTGTATTTGCGGGTTAGCCGAGTCAACCAACTTATCACAATTAAAACGAATTAAATTTTCTATGAGATTGGTGGTTTTTTTGCACACATCGGTTTTTAAGTATTCTGTCAGCCGTTGCACTGCATATTCTTCATACTCAACCTGACTGGGATTCGTCTTCGCCATTGCCACACCCAAGGCGGCGAGTCCTGCTGCTGCTCCAGTATATGCAATGAGCGTTAAGGGTTTCATGTTTGCCAAGTAAAATTCATTGTAATTGTTAGATTCCAGAGACTCTAAATCAACTAAGTCCGTTCCTTGAAGAAAAACTCTTGATCACTTGCCAAATTATTGCTATAATCGAAATTGTTGAATGGCGAGCGTAGCCAAGTGGTTAAGGCAGTGGTTTGTGGTACCACCATTCGTGGGTTCAATTCCCATCGTTCGCCCTATATAATTTCATATTGATATATTCCTATATAAAGATGGTGGTGGTTGTGAATATTCATAACCATTACTTTAGCAAGGATCTGCCGTCTACAAGTTCATGGATTTGCAAGGGTTGCAAATCCACAATAATTAATTAGATTATCTTATCAAGAATCTGATGTATATAAGCAAATCTACTTTCTAAATGAAAATAAGTAGATGTGCAATGTCTGAGGACAAGCCACTTCTCTACGCAACCTGATAGTATAAAAAATTTAACAAGTAAGAGTTTGGACTGCTCCTGCCGTGAATCCAGATGCTGTCTAACTAGCTAATTCTAAATGACAGTCTTTTCTTGTTGCTTAGAACCTGGCATTAAAAACAGTTTTGGGAATAAAAGCCCAGAGCGATTTTTGTAGTCATCAAACTCAGAGTAACGAGATAAAGAAGAGTCCTTCTTAAGCATATTTGGAATAAACACCGTGCTGATAAAACCTCCGAGAATCAAGAATGGCAGCCAGTGTTGAGTGAGCATAGCGAAGGCAGTATAAATAAATATTTCTCCCAGATAATTTGTGTTGCGGCAACGAGCAAAGAATCCTTCTGTTATTAATCCCTTCTGATACTTAAGGGTATAGTACTTTTGGGCATCGCTAGCAAAGTGTAGAAAAACACCAAAGATGTTCAAGGAAATGGCTACTGCCACTAGTGGTAGTGGTGGTACTGTGCCACTACTAATCAGAATAAAGGGTGCTATCCAATATAAGCTCACCAGAATAAAGCCGAAAATGCTCTGTGGAATAGAAACGAATTGCTCCCATTGTTTGTCTGGAAATAGCTGGTCTTTTAGTAGCCACAGAAAGCCATAAGTACTATGAAGTGCTAAATACACCCAAGCACCAAGAGTGAAGTTCTGGTAAAAAAACATAAGTCCGAGTACAAAAAAGAATGTTAGTCCTTTATGGAGATTGATGGTATATTTAGCTTTCATAATCTGGATATTCTTTTCTAGATGTTTTTGTGTCTTTATGATTAAATAAACCATTTCAGGGCATGATTGATTGTGCCCGCAACCAATATTATTATGCAGTTATTTCCTAACATATATCAAAATAAATAAAAATTGTATTCCTTTAGTTAGAGCAAAAAATACTGAGTCATAGATACTTTAGGTAAAGAAGAACACGGTTTAAGTGTCTGCTGAAAAGTTGATACTTGTAGGTACACAGATAAATACAATTTATCTGTGTTATTTCGTGTTTATATGTGGTCTAACAAAAGGTTGAGGCTTATTTGCCTCGCCTTGAAAGTCAACAATGCAAACATCGTCATCTAATGGAGTTGCCATGTCTGAATTGCTTCAAGCAGTCTTAGATAGTGAAGAAAGAAGTGATTTGCGTTCCTTTCTTAGTGAATTACGCCAACAAGAAAAGAAGTACTTGCTGCGGAACGATATACTGAATGTATATAGTGAGTATTGCTCAAAGTCGCAGAAACCCGACGAATTTTATACTACCTCTGAGTTAGGCAAACTGATTTACTATACTCAGGAAATTATTCAGGAGGACTCAAACTTCTGTTTGATCATCCGTTCTAAGATTGCCAGCCAAGAAGTTTATTGGTTGACATCAGACTTGAGCATTGAGCCGATGACGGTGCAGGATTTGCTGGATTTGCGCGATCGCTTGGTGAATAAATATCATCCCAACGAGGGCGACCTGTTAGAATTGGATTTCGGCCCGTTTTATGACTACACCCCAATCATCCGCGACCCCAAAAATATTGGTAAGGGAGTACAATTTCTCAACCGCTATCTATCCAGCAAAATCTTTCAAGACTCCAAACAATTGCTGGACAGCTTATTTAATTTCTTGCGCCTGCACCACTACAACGGTGTGCAACTGCTGATTAACGATCGCATTCAATCACAGCAGCAACTTTCCGAGCAAGTTAAGAAAGCTATCGGTTTTGTTAATAATCGTCCCGAAGAGGAACCTTACGAACAATTCCGATTCCAATTGCAGTCAATGGGTTTTGAACCGGGTTGGGGTAACACCGCAGGGCGAGTGCGCGAAACTTTAAATATTCTCGATGAATTGATTGATTCTGCCGATCCCCAGACCCTAGAAGCCTTCATTTCTCGTGTCCCGATGATTTTTAAAATCGTCTTGGTGTCAGCTCACGGTTGGTTTGGGCAAGAGGGAGTGTTGGGGCGTCCCGATACCGGCGGTCAGGTAGTTTACGTCCTCGACCAGGCAAAGAGCCTAGAGAAGCAGCTACAAGAAGATGTTCTGCTTGCGGGTTTAGAGAAATTGAATGTCGAGCCAAAGGTAATTATTCTCACCCGCTTGATTCCCAATAGTGATGGTACCCTTTGTAATCAACGGCTAGAAAAAGTCCATGATACCGAAAATGCCTGGATTTTGCGAGTGCCTTTACGGGAATTTAATCCTAACATGACTCAAAACTGGATTTCCCGGTTTGAGTTTTGGCCTTATCTAGAAACTTTCGCCATTGATTCAGAAAGAGAACTACGGGCAGAATTTCAAGGTACACCTGACTTAATAGTTGGAAACTATACTGATGGGAATTTAGTGGCATTTTTGCTGGCGCGACGGCTGAAAGTTACCCAATGCAATATTGCCCATGCTCTGGAAAAATCTAAATACTTGTTCAGTAACCTCTACTGGCAAGAATTAGAGGAGAAATATCATTTTTCATTGCAATTCACAGCTGACTTGATTGCAATGAATGCTGCCAATTTTGTTGTCAGCAGCACCTATCAAGAAATTGTGGGGACACCGGATAGTGTGGGACAGTACGAGTCTTATAAGTGCTTCACCATGCCGGAGTTGTACCATGTGACTAATGGGATTGAATTATTTAGTCCTAAATTTAATGTCGTACCACCTGGAGTAAACGAAAATAATTACTTCCCCTACACCCGAACTAAAGACCGGGTAGAGAGCGATCGCCAACGCCTTGCAGAAACACTCTTTACTCTTGAAGACCCCACGCAAATATTTGGCAAACTCGACGATCCTAACAAGCGCCCTCTCTTCTCAATGGCGCGTCTTGACCACATCAAAAACCTCACAGGTTTAGCTGAATGTTATGGTCAAAGTAAAGAATTACAAGAGCATTACAACTTAATTTTGGTAGCCGGTAAATTACGCGTCGAAGAATCAGGCGACAACGAAGAACGTGACGAAATTATCAAACTCTACCAAATAATTGAGGAGTACAATCTCCACGGTAAAATTCGTTGGCTGGGTGTGCGCCTGACTAAAACCGATTCTGGTGAAATTTATCGAGTCATTGCCGATCATCAGGGAATTTTTGTACAACCAGCTTTATTTGAAGCTTTTGGTTTGACAATTTTAGAGTCGATGGTTTCAGGATTACCGACTTTTGCCACACAGTTTGGTGGGCCGTTGGAGATTATTCAAGATAAGGTGAATGGCTTTTTAATTAACCCAACAAAGTTAGACGAGACAGCCACAAAAATTATCGAGTTTATCACAAAATGCGAACAGAATCCTAACTACTGGAGTGAAATTTCGCAGCGAGGAATTGACCGAGTTTACAGCACCTATACTTGGAAAATTCACACTACCAAGCTGTTATCATTATCACGAATTTATGGCTTCTGGAATTTCACCTCGAAGGAGAATCGGGAAGATTTGTTACGTTATCTTGAGGCTTTGTTCTATTTAATTTACAAGCCAAGAGCGCAACAGCTATTAGAGCAGCATAAGCACCGATAATAAGTTAGAAGTGAAATTAAGTTAGGAGTTAGGAGTGAGGAGTTAGGAATTATAAAAATAACAAATTTTCCTAACTCCTAAGACCAGTTCATTGGGAAGATGCACAAAATGAACCTTGGTAAGACTTGGTATTTTCTCCTTGTTCTGGAGCAAGCTCACAGATAATCGGTATAACTCCTAACTTCCAACTCCTAACTCCTAACTTCCAACTCATAACTCCTAACTCCTAACTCCTAACTAAATTGTCAACGCACTCCAAGTTCTTTGACCAACTACTCCATCGGTTGCTAAATTCTGCTGATTTTGAAAGGCTTTGATGGCAGTCTCTGTCAATGCCCCAAAAACCCCATCCACTCTAACGGCATAACCGTTGGACACTAACAGCCGTTGTAAGGCTCTGACAGCAAGACCAGAGCTACCGAAAGAAAGAGTCGGCATAGGTTGGCTACTAAACTTCTGGAACCGTCCTGTAGCCTTTGCACGGATTTGATCTCCAGACTGAGAATACTTATTAGACTCACCTAAGTTAGAAGAAGCTAGTCCCGGATTCTGTTTGGTGATTTTCTTAAGTATATGTTTTTTTTCTGGTGCGATCGCTGAGGAAGAAGCCTGAGAAATCCCATCTATCTGCATGAATTCAGGTGGTGTGACTTGAGCAGTTATCTCTAACTGACTCTGTTTTGACTGGTTTACGTCATTCTCCATCTGAACTAATTGCATCTGTGGCAAATTGACCCCAAATGCCTGTTTTATTGTTAACACGTCCGTCATCATCAGGCCGATTTCAGTCATTGTAGTTCATTTTAATTCAACCAATATTTCTTTTAAGCAACAACATTACTGCTATCTGGGATAGTGCGTGCAATTTTTTTACCTAACCTATGTTAATTTTTATATCATTTTTAAATATTGAGAAAGAAGCACCTTAATAAAAAGTGCGACGTAAAATAGCCCGCCCTTAGACATCGCTTAGTACGCTCAGTTGTCGATACTGAAAAAGTTTTTACTTTTTCTCATCTCGCCACAAAGCAATACCACCTAATAAACCAGCGATATTGGGGATGAGTTTTACATTTAACGGTAGCTGCAAATTCACTCTCACAGCTTCACCGCCGCCCATGTAAAGGTAATCATAATTGAACAGATGTTGCAAGGATGCGATCGCTTTTTCTAAACGCCTATTCCATCTTTTATCACCAATTTTATCTAACTCTGCACGCCTCAACTGCTGCTCGAAAGTCTGTCCTTTGCGAAACGGATGATGCCCCATTTCCATATTTGGCACCAGCTTACCATCTACAAATAAAGCCGAACCAAACCCCGTACCCAGAGTAATCACCAGTTCGACACCTTTACCTGCGATCGCCCCAAACCCCTGCATGTCTGCATCATTAATTACCCGTACAGGCTTGTTTAAGTGTTTTAATAATGCTGTTTCTAAATCAAATCCAATCCAATCTGGATGTAAATTTACCGCAGTTTCCGTGACTCCACACCTCACTACACCGGGAAAACCGACCGAAACGCGATGAAATTCACCGTGAGCGGCTGCTAACACAACAATTGCATTAATTACAACTTCTGGTGTAGCAGGTTGGGGTGTATCTAAACGCGCCCTTTCCGTTACAGGATTCCCCGTAATATCCAAAACCATAGCCTTAACGCCACTACCGCCAATATCAACGGATAGGGTACGAATCGATCCATTTTCGTTAAACATTGAGTTACATCCTTCTTACTGCTTGTTACTTCGTTATTATCCTCTGCTGCATCTTAATAATATCTGGATATTTGGAGAGTCTTTATATTGGTGGGGAGCGGGGAGGCAGTGGAGAGCAACTCTTGACTAATGACTAATGACTAATGACTAATAGATTTGTTAATGTAAGAATAATGGAAATAGTACTGGCATAGCTGCTTAAAATCTGTCGGGCAGCAAATTTCTATTAAAAGTAATATAAGAGAAAAAATTATGACGGCGTTTGAACCTCAAAGCATCCGCTCGTATAGCCAAGAAGATGTCCAACAAATTCTGCAATTAGCGATCGCTCGTCAAGCTGACGACAAAGATACAGAATTTTATTATGAGCAGATATTAGAAATTGCTGCTGAGTTAGAAATTTCACCTGATTCTTTAAAATTAGCAGAACGCGATTGGGTAATACAACAGGGGCAAGTTCAACAGCGAAAGGCTTTTGACGCTTACCGCATCAGAAGATTTCAGAAGCGTCTAGGGAATTATGCAATTTTTAACGGCTTTTTTATACTAGTCGATTTAATCACTGGTGGCGGAATTTCTGGGTCGCTGTACATTTTGCTATTCTGCGGATTACCTGTAGGACTGGATGTCTGGAATACCTTTCAAATGAAAGGCGAAGAGTATGAAATCGCATTCCAAAAGTGGAACCGTAATCATCAGATTAAGAAAACTATCAGCACTGTTTTGAATAAGTGGTTTAAGGCATTACAGGCTTAGTAGATTTGCTTGGCTTTAGCATACCCCCACCAAGAAGCTAGCTACGCGCAGCATCTAGTAAACAAGCTTGTCACATATAGGTAATGACAAGCTCTACTAGCGTTGGCGAGTAAAATTAAAAGCCTCTGAAAACCTAGACAATGGTATTTATTTAAGTTTTTCGTGAGCAGCTAAAATAATTTTTTCGGTTTCTTCCCAACTAATACATTTATCAGTTACAGAAATCCCATATTTTAATTCTCCTTTACCAGTAATTGGTTGACTACCTTCATACAAATGCGATTCCAGCATCATGCCAACTATTGATGTATTACCATCTACTATTTGCTGAATAATATTTTCTAAGACAGCACCTTGTAATTTGTAATCTTTATTGGTATTACCGTGGCTACAGTCAATAACAATCCTCGGTGGTAAATCTGCCTGTTTTAATTTCTCTTCTACCAGTTTGACATTTACTGCATCAAAGTTGGGTTGACTACCACCCCTTAAAATTACGTGACCGTAGCCATTACCTTTAGTTTGAAAGACGCTGACCTGTCCGTTTTGATTAATTCCCAGAAAATTATGCGGGTTTCTAGCTGATTGTAAGGCATTTAAAGCTACTTGAATATTGCCATCAGTACCGTTTTTAAAACCTACAGGCATCGAAAGTCCACTTGCCATTTCGCGGTGAGTTTGTGATTCAGTTGTGCGTGCGCCAATGGCAGACCACGTAATTAGTTCACTAATGTATTGAGGTATGATTGGATCTAGTGCTTCTGTACCAGCAGGTAATCCCAATTCTGTAATCTTTAATAATAGATCCCGTGCAATTAATAACCCATTCTCTACATGGAAAGAATCATCCATATCTGGATCGTTAATTAACCCTTTCCAGCCTACAGTTGTTCTTGGTTTTTCAAAGTACACTCGCATAATTAGTAGTAGCTTATCCTGGACTTGCTCGGCCAATCTTTTCAACTTTTCAGAATATTCAAGTGCTGCTTTTGGGTCATGGATTGAGCATGGGCCAACTACTATAAATTTTCTGCGATCCTGAAAATCTAGGATCTGTTCTATTTCCTGCCTATATGCTAAAACTCTTTGCTCGGCTAATTGTGTTAAAGGTAATTTTGATTTAACTTCATTGGGAGTTAATAAAATGCGATCGTTCTCAATGTTAGCGTTGTCGATATTACTATTAAATAATTTGTTGTGCATGGGGATGCTCTGGCAATTTTATATACGCACTTCAAATAAAAAGTGTAACACAAACCAATGAAATATTAAAATAGCTGAGTTTTTGCTTGACAAATTTATCACTAAATTGTAAATGAATAAGGTAATAACTATAACTTACGCACTGTACAAATGCATCGTGATGTCAATTAACGATGCTCCCGGAAGTTTTCAGGCTTTTCTTAATTATCCTGCGATGCCTACGGCGGTAAACTACGCAAATAGACCACGTTGTAAAGACACAGCATTGCTTTACCCTTACGAAATATGTAGTTTTTAAACTTATTCATATTTGGTATTTCTTGTCAATGGGTAAGTCATAATAACAGCAAAAGGGGAAATATTTTCCCCCTTTTTCTCTACTATTGGACTACTTACTCAGTAGTAGTGTATATAATTACTGCCATACAAACACTTTGGCTTCGTATGGCCCCAAGTCAGTTAGGATGCCATCATCACCAGCTTCGACATCATAATTGCCTGTCCATTCGTGCCATGTACCAACGCTAGGAAAGTTAGGAACATGATAGCCTGCTAGGAAATTTTCTGAGAAATTTGCTATTACAACTACACGAGAACCTTCACCATTCCAACGAGTATAAGCTAATACTTTTGCCTCTGCATTTTCGTGGATAAAATCAATATTTTCAGTGTATAGGGCATGATTACTTTTACGCAGGTTGGTTAAGCCTTTGTATGATTCAAATAAACTACGATTTAGATCATTACCTAACAGCGTCCAATCGATTTTTGATGATTCAGGTTGTTTAGGTTTATACTCGCCAAATTCCTCTCCCATCCAAATCAAAGGTACGCCAACAGCAGTCATTAGGATGGCTACTCCTAATTTAGCCCGTCTAAAGGCTTCTTCGTTAAAAATCTCACGGTTTCCCAATTCAACCATGACATGGTTATGGTCGTGGTTGGTGAGATAATTCACTACATTAGTAGCACCCAAGAAGCCCTGGCGCTTGCAGTCAATGACATCTTTGAGACGCTCTAAATCAAATGTATCACCGCAGATATGTTCTAGAATGCAGTGATAAAAACTATCATGCCAGCAAGCATCCATTGGGCCATCTACATTGGTAATGCTGGTAGTTTCAGGAATGTGTTCAGCAACGTTGTAAAAAGGCTTCATGCTAGCAGTTTTTTTGGCTTCCTGAACAATCCAGTGCATGAAATCGTAATTGGCAATTTGCCGCGCTGCATCATAGCGAATCCCATCAAGATGATATTCTGATATCCAAAAACGGATTGCCTCACCAGTAAATTTCCACGCTGGATGAATATCTAATTTTTCGTCATAATGTTCATAATTAAACTCAGGCCCCCAGTTATTATCAGGGTCACGGGGTTCGTGATGATACCAATAATCGTGGTCAATTTGTGTTAAAGGAGCAGATGCTTCTGAGTGGTTATAAATACCGTCAAGAATTACACGAATACCTTTGCCATGACACTCATCAATCAATTTTTTCAAACCAGCAGTAGAACCATAACTAGATTCTGTTGCAAAGAAGTGGCGCGGGTTATAACCCCAACTATAATCACCAGGATATTCTTTAAGTGGCATCAACTCAATCGCGTTGATTTCTAGTTCGCATAGATAATCTAACTTTTCAATGACGTGTTTGTACTTGCCTCGTGCATAAGGGTCATCCTCGCCACCAGAAAAATCACCGACGTGCAATTCATAAATTACTAATTCGCGGTCAGCAGGTAAAGGTTTATCATCATGTTGCCAAACATAAGTATCGGTAATCCTTTTGCCATCTTTGACCCGGATAACACCATCATCTTTTCCACTCAGTTCATCTATATCAGTTGCATAAGGATCTGTAACATCAACCCATTGTTCTGGTTCAAAAAACCATGAATTTGACTGGATGCGAAATTTATAATTATAAACGCCGTCTTCTAGTTCAACACTTGTACGAAAATAACCATCATCACCTTTCTGCATTGGAATTTCTTGCCAATCAGAAAAAGAACCAATTAATGCCGCTCCTTTGTTGTAAGGTGCAAATAAATTAAATTCAATTGGCTTTGCCATAGAACTGTTTGTCATATCAAGGGTTGATAGAAGTATTCTCGGATAATTAATTGAATTTTCAAATCGCTCTAGAGAAATAATTATATAACTAGCGCTTCTATCTTGAGGATGATTTTATAAATTATTTATAAAAATTACTAATATTTGGCTATTTTTGACTGTTTTTAGAATTTATTTTTTAACTAATATCCAGATTGTATTTAGTACACTTACTGCCTATAATACTAAAATTTAAAGGTTTTTATCAAGTTCTTAAATAGCAGATATTAAGTAAAACTAAAATAGTTATTGCTAAATATCTGCTGTATAAAATTACTCAATTTTGCCGTTAGTTTGTTGCAGATAACTTAACAACCAACCTGCTGCTGTCGCCCTGCGAGTTTGCCGAGGCCCAAATTCCCCAATTTTGTAACCTTTGAAACCCAGTTTTTCTTTGAGAAGTTGTTTATTTTCAACAGGAATGGAACGAGTCAACTTGACTGTTGCGGGGCGAGATTCAATAAAATTTGGTGGTTGGGGGTAATCATCTTGCCATTCTGGTGCAACTAGGCTAGTGTCCCATTGTGCAGTTGAGGAATCATAGCGATAGCCTAAATAATGCCATAGCAACTGGTTGACTGTGGCATCATCAAGTTTTTCGTCAATAATTGCCCAAATTGTTTCTGTATTGAGTGGTGGCAAGTTAGACATAAGCAATTCAAAATTCCAAGTTTAAAAACTGACTACTGATTAAGGCTTCTAGAAGATTTAAAAAAGCTCAGTTAAAGATTACTAAACTAACACGCAAAGTTGGTAATCAACGTCAAAACTGGGTACATAAGGTAGCAGCAGAAATAATAAGCGCTAGAAGTAGGTTTGGGTAGTTCATAAATACTTTATCACTACTCTGCTACACTCCCAAAGATAGACAAATTACTAAAGTGACTCTGAATAACGAGATTCGCTAACTCAGGAGGAAAATTATGGGAATGTCGGTGGCAAGTAGAAACAACGTGATAAAGAATGAGATAATCGCGATCGCCAGTACAAACATCGCAGCAATGACGACGATCACAAAGACCAGGATTAAGTTCGGTAGTTGGAGTTAAAAACAGCTTGTGTATACACAAACTAGGTAGACTGGAAATCGTAAAGATTATACCAGTCTATGCAGAATTCCACAGCACTGCCAAAGATCATCCGCGCCCATGTATTCATTTCTGGCCGAGTCCAAGGAGTCGGCTATCGCTATTCAACTGTGGATACAGCTACCCAGTTGGGATTAACTGGCTGGGTGCGAAATCTCCCCGATAATCGAGTAGAAGCAGTCTTTGAAGGGGCGCGAGATGTTGTAGATAATATGGTTCGCTGGTGTCACTCTGGGCCACCTGCTGCTGTAGTTCAAGATGTTGTGGTTGAGTACGAAGAACCAGAAGGGTTGCGGGGATTTGAAGTTAAGCGGGTTGGTTAATCATTGGTCACTTGTACTGAGCGTACCCCTGCGGGGAAGCAAGCTACGCGTAGCGTCTCGTAGAGAAGTCGTTGGCGCAGCCTCTCGTAGAGAAGTATTAGTCATTTATAAAAGGACAAATGACTAATAACAATCAACTGCTATAGGAGCATTTGGGCTTTTGTATAAATTTGCTCATCTAATCAAGTAGTCACTTTGAGTACAAAAACCTGGTTGAAAAATCTGAAAGCTGACCATTTAAACCAAGGATGCAAGGACAGTTAGGTAGATAGTTAAAAAAATTTCGCCTTCAAAATTTGAGGTGATGTTTATGGTAACTCCTTCAGGTGTACGCGCAAAATTCCTTGAATTACTTGTTGTACAGCTTCTTTACTCAAGCTGCCATCTACCCGCACAATTCTTGAGGGATAGGATGCTGCTAACTCTGCGTATCCTTGCTGAACGCGGCGATGAAAAGCGATTGTTTCTTGTTCAATGCGGTCTAACCCTATTCCATCTTTGCGTTTACGGGCTAGTCCTACTTCGACATCGACATCTAACCAAATAGTTAAGTCACTCTCTAAACCAGCAGTGGCAATATGATTAAGCTGATTGATTAAACTCATGTTAAGACCACGACCATATCCTTGGTAGGCAATGGTAGAGTCAGTGTAGCGATCGCATAAAATATATTTCCCTGCTGCGAGATTTGGTTTGAGTTCTTGTTCAACGTGTTGCGATCGGTCAGCAGCATACAACAAAAGTTCTGTCACTTGTGCAACTGGCTCGCCCTGAGCGGTGCCGAAGAGTTTATCCTTTGGCTTCTCTAATAGCAAGCGGCGAAGATGTAAGCCTAACTCTGTTCCACCTGGTTCACGAGTAACAACCACAGAAACACCCAGACTTTCCAACCACTCAGAACAAAGCTGCATTTGGCTGGTTTTGCCACAGCCTTCTACCCCTTCAAATACAATTAATTTGCCATTCATGCTTTTTAAAGTTCGCTGCAATAAACTTGTTCGCTGACGTTTGATCAAGAATACCGTGAAGTGTTACGGGCGTACCGCAAGGCGGAAGTCAAATACTCAAAAGGAGCCAGTGTGCCCTTGCAGCTCTGCCAACTTCTATTCTTACGAGGAAGCAAGCTACGTTCTTAGCGTTCTTGCAGGTAGCAAATAACTGGCGTTAAAAAGTTACGCAGGCTGTAAGTTTGGGTTTTCTGGCTGTAATGAAGTGGTAGGTTTATTTCCGCCAACCTGTACTAGTTGGATATTTTTTTATTTGGAAGTCTATAAATACACAAAAACAAGTTTTTGGCAATTTGGCAGATCAACTATTTTTGATACTGGTATTTTGGGTATTGTGCAACGAGTGTAGCAGAAGTCGCTCTAACCAGGTGCTCGATATTTTTAAGTTACTTCTGTAATTCGTTGAAGACATCAACCCAGCTAGTTATTTCAACTGGGATGTAAAGGTGTCGCTGCATAATCAACTCATACAGGAAATTAATTATGTCAGGCGTAATTAAACGTCGTCAATTTATTCAGGCAACACTGGCAGCAACTGCAAGTATAGCTGTGCCTAACATTGCTTCTGCCTCCTATCGTGGTGAAGAATGTGTAGAAGCGCTGGTGATTGGTAGCGGTTTTGGCGGAGCAGTTGCAGCATTGCGTCTTGGTGAAGCTGGAATTAAAACCATAGTATTAGAGCGAGGACGACGATGGCCAATTACTGCCGCAGGTAATACTTTCTCCACATATCAAAACCCCGATGGTCGGTCTACTTGGCTAAGTCCGACTACAGTTATATTCAACCAAGTTCCGATTGATGTATACACTGGTGTCCTTGATGTTAAGGTAGGCGATGGCATTATTGCTTATCGTGGGGCGGGGGTGGGAGGCGGTTCGCTAGTCTACAATGCTGTCAGTTATCAGCCAACTAAAGAACTTTTTTATCAAGTCTTTCCACGCAGCATCAAATATGAGGAATTGGATAAAGTTTACTATCCAAGGGTGCGTTCCATCATCAAACCATCTCCTATACCGGATGAGATTTTACAGACTGACTACTATTTAGCAAGCCGCATTTTATTAGAGCAAGCAGCCAAAGCTGGTTTAAGAGCTAGGAAGCTTGATATCGCTGTTGATTGGGATATCGTTCGACAAGAAATCGCCGGTAAGAAGGTTCCTTCTGCGATCGCAGGTCAAGTTTACTATGGTCTTAACAGTGGTGCAAAAAATAGCTTAGATCGAAATTATCTCAGCATAGCAGAAGCTACTAAAAAGGTGGAAATCCGACCCCTACACGTAGTAAACACGATCGAAGAATATCATGCTGGGCGTTTCCGAGTTACCTGCAATCAAATCAATGAGCAAGGAGTTGTACTAGCTAAAAAATCCTTTATCTGTCGCTATCTGTTTTTAGCAGCCGGTTCCATTGGCACCACCGAATTGCTTTTACGTGCCAAGCACAATGGGACATTGCGCCGCCTGAACAATCAAGTCGGAAAATTGTGGGGAACTAACGGTGATGGAGTGACTGCGATCGTCACCTCTGGTCAAACTAATCCTACGCTGGGCGGGCCAGCATCGGTAGTAATTGAGGACTTGGACAATCCCATCGCTCCATTAGTAATCGAGCAACTTCCTTTTCCGATAGTTCCACAAGGTGTTTTAGCTCCTCTGAGCCTAGCGATCGCCAAGCCAGAGGGCTATCTGACTTACAATACTTCTACGCAATCAGCTAATCTGTTCTGGCCGAAAAACTCAGCCAACAATCAGAAAATTACCCAGGCTAACCAGTATACTTACCAACGGCTCAACCAAGCTAATGGTACTACTTTTGGGGCACAGATTGACTTTAGCGCTACAGCACATCCCCTTGGTGGTGCAACTATAGGTGCTGTATGTAACACTTACGGCAAAGTCCACGGCTATTCTAACTTATTTGTTGTTGATGGTTCTCTCATTCCTGGTTCGACTGCCTGCACTAACCCATCGCTAACCATCGCGGCTTTGGCGGAGCGGTGCATGGATCGCTTTCTCAATAAGAAACTTCCTGAAAGTATGGAGTGGGAGTAAAGATAGCTTATTTAAGCTGCACCGTTAAGAAATGCTGGCATTGTGAATATGTTATGATTCCGAGCAAAAAGTCTCTGTTCAGAACATTTAAGAGATGGGAACTCTAGCTAATAACCTTAATTACAGTATCGCACCCAGCACTGCAAATTATGTCCCATCCTGCTCATGCCACTTTGGGCCAATCTTCTTACCCTCGCTTGACTAGAAGCCTGAGTGCTGTTGAAAGTTGGGGCTTTGGCTTGACAGCTCATATTTCCTGGACAGCATTGGTTCCAGCAATTCATGCTGCTCTCGGTTCCCAAGCTATTTTTGTCTGGATACCTGCGGTGATTTTCGGAATGCTGCTCAATTATCAGGTAAAACGCTTGGGTATGCATTTTATGAATGTCGCTGGAGGAACACCTAATTATGCTACCAAGTTGCTGCAAAACTACCCAGGACTAGCTTGCTATGCCGCAATTGGATACCTCCTCAACTGGGTTTCCTACTTAGCAGTTAATACCATCGTACTCAGAGATTTAATTAAGGTGAATATGGAGGCGCTGGGTATAGCCTGTCCAGAAATATTTCTGGATATTGGCTTTACACTGTTGCCGTTTATCGTGGCGTTTAGTGGGACTCGCGCCCTAAGTATTTTACATTTGTTTTTTGCAATTCCAGCCTTTGGACTGCTAATCATCTTTTGTGTAGAGGGTCTTGGCTGGTTAACGTTCTCTAGTGATAGTCCTGGGTTTTTTCCTAGCAATTGGTCATCTTTGAGCTTTGTAGATTGGGCAAAGTGGTTCTTTTTCGTCACTTATGCAACCTACAGTTGTGAAACAGCTTCTTCTTTTGTCGCCGATAGCCGCCAACCCACTCAGACGCTGCGCTTTCTAGACGTTGCGGCTTGGATGATGCCACCCATCTTTTTAGGGGGGTCTTGGGTAATGATGCGGTTAGCAACAGATTCAAGCCTCAAAGATAATGCTTTTCTGAATCTTGTGGCGGCTTCTCAGCCCTTCTGGGGAAAATCAGCCGCTATAAGTGTTTCCTTTTTGCTGGTGGCTGCAAGTCTTTTAGGTTCGGCAACGGTCGTTTCTAATTGTCCTAGAATTTTGTATCAGTTGGCGTTAGACAAACACATTTCACCAGTATTTTCCGTTGTATCACGCCGGGGTGTGTTTGTCCCAGCGCTAACCTTGACACTGGTGCTATGCCTAATCTATCTAATTTGGGGAGATGTAGCGCGAATCGTGGCCGTTGCAAATGTTGGCTGGTTTGTCTCCTTTATGTTATTACATCTGGGGCTTTGGCTGCGGCGCGATCGCCCGGAAGTTTTGTTCCCTCGCATATCTCTGGCCATTCTGCTGTTAGAAATTGTGGTGCTAGTGGTGGGCGGACTTGCCTGGGGTTGGCTCAACTTGCTAATTGGGCTATTATTTCCCATTGGTGTCATGGGAATAGATGCAGTGATTCGCCGTGTGAACTTCCCTCCATTCCATCCCAATTGGTGGATGCGGCGATATAAATCGCGCCCTGTGGTAATTATCAAAGACTCAGTAGTTCTCCAGGTGAGCATCCTGATATTTTTACTGTGCAGCGCAGTCGGAGTTGGCTGGTTATTTGGTGTCAAACTTAACAAAGTTGCAACTTCGGCGGGTGAAAATCTATTTGTGGTGTTACTGATGAGTGTGGCATTTGTGGGAGTAGCGATCGCTTGTTGGACAAGTTTACCTCAAGTGGTGGCGATCGCAGAAGCAAGAGAAGCTGCCGAACACCTGTTTACTGTCGCCCAGGATGGTATTTTAGTCGTGGATGATCGAGGCATTATCCAGCAAGCTAATCCAGCAACTGAATCTTTCTTTGGTGTCAAACCATCTGAGTTGCGGGGAAATCACCTCAACAAATGGCTATCTGCATTAGTCTACTATCCAGACGAGTGGACAAAGCGCAGCGAACAAACCCTACTGCACAATGGAAAAAACAAAAGCCTAGAAATTTCCATCTCAGACCGACCCCATCAGGATTTTCAGGAGTATGTTGTCATTCTCCACGACATTACCCAGCGCAAACAAGCAGAGCAGATATTGCAATACTCAGAAGCACAATTGCGCCAAGAAGCAAAGCATCTAGCATCTCAACTGGTGCAGAGTGAAAAAATGTCCAGTTTGGGGCAGTTGGTAGCAGGTGTAGCGCACGAAATCAATAACCCAGTTAACTTTATCTATGGCAATATCACTTTTGCCAATCAATATATCCAAGATTTATTGAGACTGATGCAATTATACCAAAAAAACTATCCTAATCCAGTCACTGAAATTCAAAAAGAAACAGAAGCGATCGACTTAGATTTTCTGATGGCAGACTTACCAAACTTGCTAACTTCTATGACAGTTGGTGCTGAAAGAATTACAGAAATCGTTCTATCTCTACGAAACTTTTCTCGCTTAGATGAAGCAGAGATGAAAGCTGTGAATATCCATGAGGGTATCGATAGTACGTTGCTGATTCTGGAACATCGCCTCAAGCCTAAATCTAACAATCTACCAATTGAGGTGATCAAAGAGTACGGCGACCTGCCATTAGTAGAATGTTATGCTGGACAACTGAATCAGGTATTTATGAATCTTCTGGCAAATGCGATCGATGCTTTAGAAGAGGCAGTGGGGAATGGGCTTGCCGTGAGCGTTCGCGTAGCGTCTCGTAGAGAAGCCGAACGGGAGTGGGGAGTAGGGGAAAAAGCGCTTGCTACTCCCCAGATACGCATTCATACTAAACTCACTAGCGAAAATCAAATAGTTATTAGCATTGCTGATAATGGTACAGGCATTCCAGAAAAGGTACAAAAACACTTATTTGAACCATTCTTTACTACTAAACCAGTTGGTAAAGGTACTGGGTTAGGTTTATCTATTAGTTATCAGATTATCACTCAAAAACATCGGGGAACATTACAATGTATTTCTGCTCCTGGGCAAGGTACAGAATTTGTAATTGTAATTCCGCTAAATCAGCAAGCTATCTAATAGTGGTTTAAAAATGGAATGTACAACAGCCAAAATGGAAAATTTAATATTCATACAGAAATAACTTACACAACGATAAGCTTAATATTCGAGGTATTATTAAAGTAGAGTATAATACGAACTGAAAATCATGCATGACTTTGCAATTCAATCTCAAACCTTACGCGAAGCATGGGAGCAAGGTTTGCAGCAGGGATTAACCCAAGTTGCACTCAACATGCTGCACGAAGGTATTGATTTAGCTTTAGTAGCAAAACTAACCGGACTACCACTTGAAATAGTTAAGAATTTGCCAGACAGTAATGAACATAATTCTCAAATATTAGTGAAAGATTTTCAGGAATTAAGTGAGTCATCGCTTAACAAAATTTGGCTTGATGCAGAGGAAGATGAAGCTTGGAAACATCTATAGAAAATCTTGGCAAAGGTGATGTCATCTCAATACCTTTCCCATTTTCTGATGCATCAACCACTAAAAGACGACCTACTTTAGTAATTGCAGAATCAGATAGTAATAATATGCTCGTCTGTCCTATCACTAGTAAAGTAGGTAGAGACTATGAAATTAAGTTAGAAGACCAAGACTTCAGAGTTGGTAAATTAAACTTAAATCCTTGCTACATTCGTCCTAACATTATTGCTACGGTTGATAAAAGTAATGTTATTCGATATATAGGGAAACTGAGGAATAAAAAAATCAATGAAGTCATTACTGCAATTATTGAAATCCTTCAAAAGCCGCCCGAACCTCCGCCACCAGCATCAAGAGCTTTAGAACGAGGCAAAAGCCCAAAATCCTAAAGTGCCGCATTTTGTACTGTATTAAGAAGATGCCACAGAAGCAACAGAAATTCCTACAGTAGCAGCAGTCTGGATGCCAGCATTAACAGCCTTTTTTGCCGATTTATCCTGTCCATCTAAACTATCAGTAAACCCATCAAATGCATCTTTATAAGGAGCCATAAGTCACAGTTCTATTATTTCCAAGTACCTAGCTCAAATCCTGAGCGTACTTTGTACCAAGCTAAAGTATGTATAGCGTTTCCTAATCACATGATATACATCATAGCCCCCTATCGAAGAGCGGGGAGGGGGTTGGGGGTGGGGTTTTTGTACCTCACTCAATTGAGAACCGCTATATATCTGAAATGTCATCGGAAATTTCCGAATAAGTATTTACATTAATAAGCTGCATGAACTGTAAAAGTTTTAACATTAATTTTGCTACTTTTTTCAAGTTAACGTAAAGTTTGTAGTTTGCATCGATTGAGTGGAACGAAGTAAAACCCAACAAAGCCTACTGCCTTTTAATTACTGTCTTCCTAAAGAAATAGTCTTAACTCCCATTGAATAATGCACACCTGTCGTAAAAAAAATTCACACTTGAAGTAGAAACTCCCTAAATCCAACTGTTACTCTATCTATAGACTATTAAGGAAACAGAGCAATGTTGAAAGTTTTTGCTGATAGAGGTGGTACATTCACAGATATTGTTGCTGTTACTAATAATCAGGTAATGATAGACGGACTATCAAGACATCCTGAACGTTTTTTAATTGTGACTCTGCCTAATCAGCAATGGATTATAGTCTATAAACTACTTTCAGAAAATCCCGAACAATATCAAGATGCAGCCATTCAAGGTATACGGGATATCATGGGTATTTCCAGCAACGAACCGATTGCTACTAAAGCGATAGAAGTAGTAAAAATGGGGACAACAGTAGCAACAAATGCACTGTTAGAAAGGAAAGGCGATCGCGTCGTTCTTCTCATCACCAAAGGTTTTAAAGATGCATTGCGAATTGGCTATCAAAATCGTCCTAACATCTTTGCTCGTCATATCATTTTACCAACCATGCTTTATGAGCAGGTGATTGAAATTGATGAACGTTATGATGCTCATGGGAATGAATTAATTCCTGTAAATATTCAACAAGTCAAAAATGACTTACAAGCAGTTTACAACACAGAAATTCGGAGTTGTGCTATTGTTTTGATGCATAGCGATCGCTATGCTGAACACGAGAAAAAAATTTCCCAAATCGCTCAAGAAATTGGCTTTACACAAATATCTGTATCTCATCAAGTTAGTCCGTTAATGAAATTAGTCAGCCGAGGAGATACAACAGTAGTCGATGCTTATTTAACTCCGATTCTACGCCGTTATGTCAACCAAGTAGCGAGTCAGTTACCTGGAGTCAAATTAATGTTTATGAAATCTGACGGCGGTTTAGTTGCAGCCGAACAATTTCAAGGCAAAGATAGCATTTTGAGTGGCCCGGCTGGCGGTATTGTCGGTGCAGTTCAAAGTAGCAAAAGAGCAGGTTTTGAGTTAGTTATTACCTTTGATATGGGAGGGACAAGTACAGATGTCGCCCACTTTAAAGGAGAGTATGAACGACAACTAGATTCGGAAATTGCTGGGGCGCGGATGCGAGTTCCTGTATTAGCAATTAATACCATTGCGGCTGGAGGCGGTTCAATTCTCTTTTTTGATGGTTCTAGTTATCGTGTTGGCCCTAAATCTGCTGGTTCAAATCCTGGTCCTGCTTGTTACCGACGCGGGGGGCCATTAGCGGTTACTGATGCCAATGTGATGTTAGGCAAAATCCACCCGCAATATTTTCCCTCGGTTTTTGGAATTGATGGGAATTTACCTTTAGATAAAGATACTGTCATTCAGCAATTTACACAATTAGCCCAAGATATTCAAGCTGCTACATTAAATCATTCTACTCCCCAACAAGTAGCGGCTGGATTTATTGCGATCGCAGTGGAAAATATGGCGAACGCAATTAAAAAAATCAGTCTGCAACGGGGTTATGATGTCAGCCAATATATGCTTTGTTGTTTTGGCGGCGCAGGCGGACAAGTTGCTTGTTTAATTGCCGATACATTGGGAATGAAAAAGATATTTCTCCACCCTTATGCTGGTGTTCTCTCTGCTTATGGAATGGGATTAGCTGATGTCCGGGCGATTAGAGAAGCAGGAGTAGAACAGCCTTTAACCCAAGCATTAATCCCTAAATTACAGCAGTTAATGGAATATTTAGAAACTCAAGCTAGAAGTGAAATACTTGAAGCGCGTACTCAAGTAGAAATAGTCCGAAAAGTTAACTTAAAATATGAAGGAACTAACTCTAGTTTAACCGTTAATTTTGCCGATGATGTGGTATTGATGCGGCAAGAATTTGAGGATGAACATAAATCCCGCTATGGTTTCATTCAATTAGAGAAAACTTTAGTTGTCGAATCAGCCTCAGTAGAAGTTATTCAGAAAATGGAGACTCCCGAAGAACCCTTAATTACTCGTACACGTTCTATAGATGAAGCCCCCGAAGCTGTTGAGATAGTAAGGATGTTTACTGCTGATAGATGGTATGATACGCCTGTTTATCGACGGGAAGATTTACAACCAGAAGATAGTATTAATGGGCCTGCGATCGTTGTAGAAAAAATTAGCACAATTGTAGTTGAACCTAACTGGCAAGCAAGTTTAACTGAACGTAATCATTTAATTTTACAGCGTCTATAAACTGCTTATACAGCAAGTATTTGTGGTGTCCAGGTTAAAAAACAGCGATTACCTTTCTGCTCCGTAACTTTTGCACCTAGCCTATCATAAAAACTAAGTCCGCGACTGTTGCGAACATCAGCATTCCAAGCAAGATGGGTACAGTCATTGTCCTTTGCTACTTGAGCTAAATAACTCATTAACGCGGCTCCTGCTCCCTGACTTCTCATATCTTCATCCACATACAAATCATCAAGCCAGATACTCGGTTGCCCTACAAAGGATGAATATCTGAATCCATATAAAGCAAACCCAACTACACGTTCTGAAGTTTCTGCAAATAAAACGTAAGAGAAAGGTACTGTTCCAAAAATTGTTTTACGTATTTTATCTTCAGTAACTGGAAGTACACCAGAATAAGCACCAATCTTTCTATCAAACTCAGACTTTTTTTGGATGAAGGAAAAAATTAGCAATACGTCATCAGATGTAGCAGATCGAATCTTCATTAAACTAGTTCCAATCACTTTAGTAGATAATCTTAGCAAATAATAGGAGTCAAATATGTACACAACAACTCAACCCGATCCAGTCCGCTTAGAAATCTTCAAAAATCTCTATCAGTTTATCGCCGAACAAATGGGAATTGTGTTACAAAACACAGCAACATCTGTGAATATAAAAGAGAGACTAGATTTTTCCTGTGCCATTTTCGACTCTTCTGGATTATTAGTAGCAAATGCTCCCCATATTCCTGTACATTTAGGCTCAATGAGTGAAAGTGTCCGCAGTTTAATTAACGAAAAACGCGACACCCTAAAACCGGGAAATGTCTATCTATCTAATAACCCCTATAATGGTGGAACCCACCTTCCTGATGTCACTGCAATTACCCCTGTTTTTCTAGAGAGTCCTGAAAATACTTTATTCCCCACTCCCCTCTTTTTTGTTGCTTCTCGTGGACACCAAGCAGATATCGGTGGAATTACTCCCGGTTCAATGCCTCCCCACAGTACGACAGTAGAAGAGGAAGGAATTATTTTTGATAATTTTCTCTTAGTTGAAGAGAGCAATTTTCGACAAATCGTAGTCAGACAGCACCTCTCAAATCATACTTATCCTGCTCGTAACCCTGACCAAAATATTGCTGATTTTAAAGCACAAATTGCCGCAAATGAACGGGGAGGACAAGAACTTATTAAAATGGTTTCCCAATACGGAGTTGAGACTGTTCAAGCTTACATGAAGTTTGTGCAAGCTAATGCTGAGGAGTCGGTGAGAAAGGCTATCAATCTTCTCAAGGATGGCTCATTTGTTTATAAAATGGATAATGAGGCACGAATTCAAGTTAAAGTGACGATTTACCCAGAAACTCGTAGTGCTACCATTGATTTTACTGGAACTTCTGAGCAACTAAATAGTAATTTTAATGCTCCCAAAGCTGTAACTCAAGCCGCAGTTTTATATGTCTTTCGGACTTTGGTTGATGATAATATTCCACTTAATGCCGGGTGTCTTAACCCTCTAGAAATTATTATTCCGGTTGGCTGTATGCTGAATCCAACTTATCCAGCAGCAGTAGTAGCGGGTAATGTCGAAACTTCTCAAACCATTGTCGATGCTTTATATGGCGCTTTAGGTGTCATGGCTGCTTCTCAAGGAACGATGAATAATTTTACTTTTGGTAATGAGCAATATCAATATTATGAAACTATCTGCGGCGGCTCTGGGGCAGGAATTGATTTTGATGGAACCGATGGTGTTCATTCTCACATGACTAACTCCCGTTTGACCGATCCAGAAGTTTTAGAAACCCGTTATCCTGTACTTTTAGAAAGCTTTACTCTTCGTCCCGATAGCGGTGGTAAAGGGCAATATTCCGGTGGTAATGGAGTTGTGCGCCGCATCCGTTTTCTAGAACCCATGACAGCTAATATTCTCTCTGGACATCGGGTTGTCCCTCCCTTTGGATTAAATGGTGGGGAAGCGGGGATTGTCGGACGCAACTGGATACAACGTCAGAATGGAATTGAAGAAAATTTAGACAGCACAGCAACAGTAGAGATGAAACCTGGGGATGTTTTTGTGATAGAAACTCCTGGGGGAGGGGGATTTGGTAAAGTCTCCTAGTACCAGTATTTTCCTGAATTGAAAGTTTCCAAATGTATCACTTGTTCCGAACTGTCTATTTCTCATATTGATTGGCAAAAGATTTTATCTGTAATAACACTTATCAATCCAAACTCGCATTTCTTCTTCTGAACCAAAACAGGCGGAACGTCCTGTCATTGGATCGTAAGCACGCCAACAAGAAATGTGACCGTGCCAGTCTGATTCCTGCCACACTTGGAGGTCAGAAGCACTAGCCATCCAGATGGTAAAATGTTGCCAATATTTTCGTAAATTTAACAGTAAATTAAATTTATTCATAGTGAAAGCACCTGATGAATAATGAACTATTACTATTACTTTTACGTAAGAATTTTCAACTGATAAGGTACAGTTTTGGGAAATTTGATCTAGTACAGTTAAGCGCCATCCCAACTGGTATAGGAAAAAATCTCGCAACTGTACTAGGTAAACTGGGTGAAAATAGTTTATATTGCCAGTATTGATGATTATTTAGTCATTGAGGAGTGCGCCAAAATGAACATTTTATTAGAACGGCAGTCACCAAAACCGATTTATTTACAGATCCGCGATGCCTACGGCGAGCTACGCTAACGCATCAGTCGTCTGATTAAATCTGGCGCACTCAAAAGTGGCGATCGCCTTCCTTCTATCCGCTCTCTTGCAGAAAGTTTACAAGTTAACAAACTCACGATTATTGAAGCATATAACGTTTTAGAAGCAGATGGTATTGTTTCTGCTCGTCAAGGTTCAGGATATTTTGTCAGCAGCGTTTCTCTTAAAAGCGCCAACCTAGAATCTAAATTCGCTCCAGCCCAAAATGTCATAATTACAAAACCAGGAAAGTGTTCTTTTTATGAGATGTATACTCCACTGGTGCAAGCACAAACGCAGCCAGGAATGATTAATTTTGGCTACGGTTATCCTCGTCCACCAAAAGATATTAACCTTATTGCCAGACGAGCATTAAGACAAGATGATGCTGATATTTTCTTTCCTCATGAGATGCCTCAAGGACAACTAACTCTGTGCAGACAAATTGCCCAGATGCTAGTACATCAAGGATTAGAGGTTTTTCCAGAAGATTTAATTATCACTAATGGCTCTCAGCAAGGGTTGTCATTAGCTATGAATTATTATGTACAACCTGGTGATTGGGTGATTGTCGAAGCTCCCACCTATTATGGTGCAATCTCAATCTTAGAAAACTTAGGAGCTAAGATTATTGGCATTCCCATGACTGGGGAGGGAATGAATTTAGATTTATTAGAGCAATATCTCCACAGCCACCGCCCGAAATTAATTTATACGATTAGTACTTTTCACAATCCAACTGGATTGACGACAACACAAAATCATCGTCAACAATTATTGGCATTAGCTGAAAAATATGAGTGCCCCATTTTAGAAGATAATGCTTATGAAGGAATAAATTTCGATGCTGTGCCAGCGCCCATTAAAGCTTTAGATAAAAATAATTTGGTGACTTACTTAAGCACCTTTTCTAAAACTTTAATGCCTGGGTTACGAGTGGGCTATATGGTAGTTACAGGTAAGCATTATCAAGCAATTATTGAGCGGAAGTTGCTCCATGACTTGCATACATCCAGTATTTCGCAAACAATAGTTAGCGAATATCTCGCTTCAGGACATTACCGCCGTCACCTCAGCCGACTTCGCACAGATAATCTGCAAAGTCGTAATACCATGCTGCAAGCTTTGGAGCGTTATTTTCCTGAAGAGATCCGGTGGACAGTTCCCACGGGTGGATTATTTCTCTGGGTACAGTTACCAGATGATATTCCGATTGGGACAATTCGTAAGGAAGCCTTTGCACAAAATGTCTACCTGGTGTGCGGTTCGGCATTTTTCCCCGATAAGCAGGGTTATCGGGCGATGCGTCTAACTTTCTGTCTCCCGCCAGAGGAGATTGAGCAAGGTATTTCGATTGTCGGTAAGTTGCTGAAAAAGTATATTTCCAAAGGATGCGTAGATACAGAGCGGCTTATCGTTAAACATCGCATATCTAATTATCAACCGCTTGTTCACAGTTCGTAGGTTGGAACAGATGGGCTAATGTACTTCGCGTTACACATTTTGGGAATCATAAATCACTGCTCTACATTTGTTTTTGTAGCAGTGAATGCGATGCGTTAAGGTTTTTTCTCTATAATTCGACCTCTGAACCTCATCACTCAAGCTTTTATCTCGGAAGGCCGAGCTTTTATCTCGAAGCTTCGTGTTCAGAACTCGAAAGACCGAGCTTTTATCTCGAAGCTTCGTGTTCAGAACTCGGAAGTCCGAGCTTTTATCTCGAAGCTTCGTGTTTAGAACTCGAAAGACCGAGCTTTTATCTCCATACGTTGAGATGGGAACATGAAACTAAAATTTGATGCGCTATGTTGTAATGCTGTTGGGCAAGTTCTGTGTTACCGCGCTTACGCTCTAGCCGTGCTAAATCGTAGTTAACCTCTGCCACTAGGTGAGTCATCCCCAACTCTTCTGCTAATTCCAAAGCTTGTTTAGAAAACTGTTCTGCTGCTTCGAGATTACCGCGATCGCATTCATTTTCTCCTAAACAGAAATAAGATTTAGATTAAGAGATGAGCAATTGTCATATTGAGCAAAGCGAAACATCTGGTCAGGTTCTTCTTTTTGCTGCGTTCTGCTTAGAATGACATTCCTGATTTTTAGACTTTTGCAAGAGGTCTACTGTAAGGGCGGACAGCTAGCTGTACGCCCCTAGATGAAAAACGCTGTAATCTAAAACATTTTTGATAGAAAGAATTTTATCCCTGCAAAAACTGATCAAGTAAGTTAGGAAACCAACATTGAACGAGGATTAATCATCCCTGCCTCTTGAATGGTTGAAAAAGCAGTTTCCCCGATGATGCGATGAGCCGCAGCCGTCGGATGAATGCCATCCCAGAACAAAAACTGGTCTGGGTTACCGCAGGTGCGATCGCCAGACAAACATGGACTGATGACATTGGTAAAGTTAAAAGCTGCCGGATTTGCGTAGGCGTAGCCCGTCGTAGACATCGCATCTCGATACAGCGCATTAGCATCTAATTGCACAATCTCAACATCGGAATGCTGTTGACTAAGTACTTTGAGCGATCGCCTCAAGCCTTGATTATGTGATTGTGTTAATGCACTGAGGTTCACAGAATTTGTACTGGTTCTAGTGGCAGGTAACTGTCCTAAATCTGGTAAATTTGCAACCAGAATCTTTTTTGCACCCACATCAGTTAGAGAATTGATTGCCGTTGTCATATTTTTAACAGGAATAGTTGCACTGCTTACCCCTTGCAAATAATCATTTGCGCCTGCCCACAGCACATATAAAGCATCTGGATTCGTCTGTTGATGTGTCTGCGTAAACGACTGCACTTGATTTAGCAAGCTAGGTACATAGCTGTTGCCAACACTGCCAGTAGTTGCTCCTCCGTAAGCATAATTGTGAGTTTGCTTAGAGGAGAGATGGAGGCTTTCGGCAAGATACTCAATCCAAACCCGACCATTCGAGTAACGCCCCTGAAAGTAAGTTGGATTAGGTGGGTACATTCCTCCTGTCGCCCGGAATACCATCCCTGTATCCGAAAGACTATCCCCAAATACATAAAGTTCTGAGATGGGATGAGTTTTATCCATAAATTTTGCCGCTACAACCATGATAAAAATAAGGAGAGCAAGTCCTGTTCTTAAAAGCCACTTTTTTCTTTGCATTAAACTTTTCTGCAAACCCTAAAGACAATAGTTTTTACAACTGTTGATGATTATTGTTGTGAGTAAAGATTGAGCTTGCAATTGAGCACTTCTCTAAGTTAACAAGCTAGCTTCAGAGCTAGTGAGCAAAACCGGATACTTTCAGGTGTGGATTTTGCCAATTGTCTTAATGCAATGCTGTTGTGTTTTATAACATCTCACCAATAAACGTTATCGCTGAGAGTATGGCAAAACCTTTATGTGGTGCGTTACTACGTATATTTAAAAAATAAAATATTAGTTTTATACATACAAATACACCTATATTACTAAATTTGCAGATATTCAGGCATTCTTGCCCATTAAAGGAACTCAAGAAGCGAATTAAAAATTGCATAAATGTTCAACTCGCCTCAGTTAAAACTCAGAACAGAAATATTATTGCAAAAGATTTGGTGAAGGCTGCTGTTAATGCAGATAAATTACCATCACAAGTTTTAAATGACCAAAATTATCTAAGTGCTGTTAATTTACAACTCAACGCATTGCCTGATTATGCTGCTGCTGATTGATTTGATTTTTCTTATATCTTTTTAAAAAGCAAGAATTTTTATTATAGTATATTCGTGCGCTTGTTACCAATATAAATAAAAGCCTTTTCTACGCAAAAATTACTGTGTATAAAAGAAAATTTGATGTTGAAAAATAATTACTAAGTTTTGAGATAAATTGTGCATATAAATTGCACTTATAGTGTGCGAAAGCCACAGAAAATTGTATAATCGACAGCTTATCGATCACAAATTTCCTTTTCTATAGAGAATGACAGAAGCAATTAAATCCGGGAGCCTAAATAACATCGAGTCCATTGAGTTTGAAAAGCGGTGCTTGCACAAAGCCAGAGAAACAGGCGATCGCAATAGGGAAGTCGTTTGTCTAGGAAGTTTGGGCAATGCTTACCACTCGCTAGGCGAGTATCACCTGGCAATTGAGTTTTATCAACAGTGGTTGGATATAGCGAAAGAAATAGGCGATCGCTTAGGGGAAGCTAAATCTTTATCTGGATTGGGCAACGCTTACCAATCACTGGGTAAATACCAGCGAGCGATTGAATTTTATCAGCAGTGGTTGAGTATCACCAGGAAAATAGGCGATGCCTACGGCGGGCAAAGCCAACGCACTGGGGAAGGCATTTGCTTGGGAAGTTTGGGCAATACTTATGAATACCTCGGCAAGTATGAGCAAGCGATTGAGTGTTATCAGCAGTGGTTGAGTATCACCAGGAAAACAGGCGATTGGACTGAGGAATGCATTTGTCTGGGAAGTTTGGGCAATACTTATGAATCGTTGGGGCATTACCAGATGGCAATTGAGTTTTATCAGCAATGGTTATATTTGGCAAGATTCATCTGCGATGCCTACGGCGGGCAATGCCAACGCAACGGGGAAGCCATGGCCTTAAGTGCGTTGGGCAATGCTTATAATGCTCTGGGACAGTACCAAAAGGCAGTTGAGTTTCATCAGTCTTCATTAGAGATCAGAAAAAAGCTTGATGACCAAAATGCAGAAGCAAACACCTGGTTTAATTTGGGTTTGGTGTTAGAAAAAATCAATCGAGAATCAGAAGCGATGGATGCCTTTTGCCATGCCCGCAAAATATATCACACAATGGGACTAGATGCAAGTCTGCAAGATTGTAACCATGCCATTGAGCTTCTTTCTCAAAATGTTGCAAGTGCAGCATCTCCCTTGTGGTTTGGGAGATGGTTAAGTCATTTGTCGCAGTTTATCAAAGCTGATTCTAACCAATAATATCTCTCATCACTGATTCAGCTAATGTGAGGATGTTTTAAAAGGCTTTGGCGATTATAAATTGTCAAAATACATAAAAATCCACTTTTAAAACATCCCTGAATAGAACGAAATTATATCAAGAGGACGGATATTTATTGAATACCGCAACTGAGCCTTTGCTATCAAAAGAAAGCACAGAAAACGGGTCTTTTCTATCCCCCATCTCCATCCCAGGAGTGCCTACGGGCATTTGAGGAACAGATAAACCAGTGACATTTGGCTTTTCTTGAAGCAAACGTTTGATGTCGTCTGCTGGGACATGTCCTTCGATGACATATCCATTAACAATTGCTGTGTGGCAAGATGACAAGTTATCTGGCACGTTGTACTTTTGTTTGACTGTTTCGATGTCAGGCGTGGAAAAGTCTGTAATTTGAAAACCTTGTGCCTTTAAGTGGTCAATCCACCCGCCACAACAATTACAATCGGGACTGTGATATACAGTGGCATTTAGCGATGTTGATTTTAATGGTGTCTGTTTATCTTGGATACGCTTAGTGGTACTTACCAGTTGAGCATTACTCATAGGAGCAGTGCTTCCCAATATACTCAACACCCCTACTGTTAGACAAATTATTACCACTGCACGTACCAAGATAGGAGGTAAGGATTTTTGCCACCAATAAATAAATTGTTTGTACGACATCTGAGACTTCCTAAGTACAACATTGCATTAATTTGTTGTAACAAATTCCCTTCAAAAAGACTCTGCGTACCTTTGCGCCCCTTAGCCCTTAAAACACTACAAATGAAATTTGGCAATGCCATTGCGTCACCTGACAATGCCATTGCATCACCTAACAATGCCATTGCATCGCCTGACAATGCCATTGCATCGCCTGACAATGCCATTGCATCGCCTGACAATGCCATTGCATCGCCTGACAATGCCATTGTATCGCCTGACAATGGCATTGCGTCGCCTGACAATGCCATTGCGTCCCTCTGCATTTAGCCCTTACGCGGTAGAAGTCATTCCAACAGTGCTAGTATGTCAAATATTGGTATTTTGTAGCTTCTAAGTTGTCTTTGAGAACGACAACAACTCTATTACATCAGCCCTCTGTTTTCATATTCTTGTTTTGGCGAAGGTACTGAACTATTAACCCATTTGCACCACTTGTAGCACAACAGCAAGCCATAGAATTACTCACTCAGGCTGCCCTTCAAAATCGGGTTGCTCCAGCGTATCTATTTGTGGGGCCAGATGGTGTAGGAAGAAGTTTAGCAGCCAGGTGTTTTGTGGAATTGCTATTTTCTAGCGAGATGGGAGTCACTGCGGCTTTACAAAACCGTTTGCGTCAAGGGAACCATCCAGCTTTGTTGTGGGTGCAACCGACGTACCAATACCAGGGACAACGATTAACAGCAGCAGAAGCGGCCGAGAAAGGACTTAAGCGTAAAGCACCACCTGTAATTCGGCTAGAGCAAATTCGGGAAATTACCGAGTTTCTCAGTCGGCCACCCTTGGAAGCACCAAGGAATGTAGTGGTGCTGGAAGAAGCCCAAACAATGGCAGAAGCAGCAGCGAATGCTTTACTTAAAACCTTAGAAGAACCGGGACAGGCGACGTTAATTTTAATTGCACCTACACCTGAGTCTGTTTTGCCAACTTTGGTGTCACGCTGTCAACGCATTCCTTTTTATCGCTTAGATGCACACTCTTTGACTGTTGTACTCACACAAACTGGTCATCAAGAAATTTTGCCAAATCAGGCAGTATTGAGCATAGCAGCTGGCAGTGCCGGAAGTGCGATCGCATCTTACGAGCAATTACAAGCTATTCCATCTGAGTTACTCGAAGACTTAAAAAAAGCTCCTGCTTCCTATCGCAAAGCCTTGGAGTTAGCGAAGAAAATTGATAAGGATTTAGATACAGAAGCCCAACTGTGGTTAGTTGATTATCTTCAGCAATTCTACTGGCAGCAATGGCATCAACCCAGCATCATCAACCAGCTAGAACAAGCTCGTAAATACTTACTTTCTTACGCTCAACCAAGGCTAGTTTGGGAATGTCTGCTTTTATCTATATGTCAAAAATAAAATTCCATCTACTAACTCTTGCATAAAAACCTTAAGCCTTTTAATAATATTAAATGATATTACTTAAGTATCGGTAAATATTAGTAATTGTGTATTGTTAATAGTAAGCTACGCAAAGCGTCTCCTAGAGGATGCGTTGAGTTAACAGATTGCCCCAAAACACTTGAATTTGCTCAATTGTCAAAGCTTCATAGCAAACAAAATTCTTGCGGGGGATGACTAATTTATAAATTTAGGAAGAAGTAACATTATTAGGAGCTAGCCTAATTAATTCTTCAACATTGTTTGAGATTGTATTGCAAATCGCATTTAAAGGTAAGTCATTGGGATCAAATCCGAAAGGTTCTTCAATTTCTGAACCAATTTGTTCAATACTTAATAAGGTAAAACTTACAAAAGCCATTGTTATACCAGTAAACCAATTCAACGAGCTAACAATTTCCAAAGGTAAGATCAGACAAAAAATTAATAACAGTTGTCTGAGTTTAATAGTATATATCAAAGGCAGTGGTGTTTTGAGAATGCGTTCGCAACCACCTAAAATATCTACTAAATCATCTACACAGTTATGTAGAGTAGTCAGTTGATAAACATTGAGACAATTCCGCTCATGCTGATCCTGCAAGTAATCTCCTATCCAGTAAGCAATTTGTAGGGTGGGATGATTAGTATTTTGGAGTTGTAAATATTGTTTTTCAGACATTAAGGATGCTAACTGAGTATCTAAAGGTACTGATCTTAGATGTAACTTCATTGCAAATGCAAAAGCAGTTACTAACCGAAGTATTGCCTCTTTTTGTAATCTATCTTGCGGTGTCTTCTCTTTAACTATTATCCAAATTCCACGAGTTAAGTTACGAGATGTATTAACTAAAGATCCCCATAGTTGACGACCTTCCCAAAATCTATCATGGGCTGTATTTGTCCGAAAAACTAATAGTAATGTGAAACCAATATTAAAACTTAAAACAGCATTAGTGATAATACTGTTTGAATCTGCAAATGCTACTGGTAATCCTAAATTATATAAAAATGATATTAAAATACCATAGGCAGTACAAAAAAGTACCCAAGGAAGAATGATAGAAATAATTGACCTTTCAAGCCGAAGAGTTACTTGAAACCAATTCAATTTTTCACCTTTGTAAAGGTAATACTTTTCTATTAAAGAGTTTTTGGAATTATTTTGAAAATAGTTAGGTCGTTTCATATTGGTAAAGTTTGACGATTACATCAATGAGCAAACTAACTTTTTTAGCTAAAGTTATCTTGCTTGAGCAAGATAGATACAAGATGTAGGGTTCCAGATAGCGACCGTCATGCAATTATGATCAACATAAATTATAGTTTTAACATTGAAATTTATTTCTGTGAACCCTCTTTAGGTAGGTAAATTTATGACTGTATACTAATTGTTCATCATAAACGTGCTTTTCTGCTTATATTAGTTAAAATTAGTGGTATTTAAGTGCTTTATGGAAAAATTAGGCAAAATTTAGATTTATTTAAGTAGATACTCATTTTTTCAGACTTACAGGGCAGAAAATAAGGAAATATCCTAAAAATTGTTATGTCTAAAATTTTTCAAAAATAGAGCGCTGACGATTTAGTTGTTAATTTATGCTTATTTATCTTGAGCTTGAGAGGGTACAACTTCAATTAATAATTAAGTTCTATCATGCTAGAAATAGCACCATAAATTGAGAAGCAAATTAAAAAATGGCATCGATATACAGTGATGGAAATGTATAAATTAAGATATGGTATTCATAACAATGAACTATAATTACTAGATAAGTAGGTATTGTGGCGATTCAACGCAAAATAGATTGGATACTTTTTTTACAAACCTCTTCACCAACTACCTAAGAAAGAGCAATGTCTACGACGGGCTACGCCTACACACTTGGGTTAATAATTAATACAGTATAGTTAAGTTAAACCGTACCTCTCAAGTTATAAAAAGGACATCAAGTTTATGAAATTTGGTATTGATATGGGACACAATTGCCCTCCAGATACAGGGGCAACAGGCATAAAACAAGAAGATGCTTTAACAAAAGCAGTTGGGACACAATTGATACAAAAACTCAAAGCAGCAGGACATACCACTATTGATTGCACTCCCACAAGCGCTAGCAGTGTAACCGATTCTCTGAGACAACGAACTAATAAGGCGAATGCCAATAACGTTAATCTCTATGTTTCGATTCACTTTAATAAATTCAACGCTATAGCCAATGGCACAGAAGTTTTTGCCATTAGTAATGCATCACAAGGTATTGCTCAATCAGTTCTTAAAGAGATTATTAAGCTTGGTTTTCATCGTAGAGGGGTTAAAAATACAGGTTTCTTTGTTCTGAAGAATACACAAATGCCAGCTATTTTAATTGAATGCTGCTTCTGTGACTCTAAAACAGATATGGATCGCTTTGATGCTGAAAAAATGGCCGAAGCAATTAAAGATGGATTAATTGGTGAGTCAAAAGATGAAGCTAAACCTGATAAAAGTTACATTTTGCAAGTTACAACAAAAACAGTTCTAAAACCTTCTACAGAACAGGCATCAGAGCTACCAAAAGAATCTCTATTCGATATTGAGCCAGGGAGTTACCCCGTTTTAGATGTCCGTTTTGAGGAAAACCATTATTGGGTTAAGTGGCCTGATAAAACTAAAGTAAACCGAAACGAGCATTTTGTTTTTGCTGGATACAGCAAAGTTATAGAAAAAGATTAGCTATTTATCAAGTAGAATTCAGGAGTCAGGAGTCAGTCGTCAGAATTCAGTTGGGTATTCTGTACAACTGGCGGATAGCGAATCCGCTTACTCTTACAGAGAAGCAAGCTACGCTTTTAGCGTCTCGTAGAGAGCGTCTGAATAATCGGGTTTAAAACCCCCACCAAATTTTCAATTTAGTGGTCTACTATTAGTGGCGGATCTAAATCCCCCAGTAATTGATTCTGACTCCTGAATTCTTCTTCAAATCTAATTCATTCGTCAACACGTAAATCCCCGATTTTTCTAAAAAATTGGGTATATAAAAACGCTTTATAATAGGCAAATATATGTCATTACTAGATGATTTAGTCAACAATTATTTGAACAAAGATGGCTCTTCAGCACTTGTTATGCTAAAGTCCTTTGATAAAACTCTGAAACCCTTATTTTTCAACATAATTAACATTATTTACTAACATTTTAGGGTTTTATCAATGATTTTGGCTTTTAACCTTATTTTTTAAGCCAAATTTTGATGTTTAACTAATAATTTGGCATAACAGGTACTGAAGAACCACAAAGATTTAGCAACAGTATTTATAAAAGTTGGTATTCCAAGTGGAAAAATTACCGAGATTAATCGGCAAATTTTAAAAGAAGTTACCCTCGCACAATGGACTTTAGTCTTGGATTTTTAAGCACGCTTTGTGCTTACTACGAACCCAGCAAAATTAATGAGACAGACTACTAGGGAGAGGTTTAAACAGCTTATTATAATTTTTGCCCTGCGTAAATCGATCGCACTTCGCCATTACGGCGGATAACAGCTTCGCCATTACTAACATCTACTAGTGTCCAACCGCTTGAACCGATACTTTCACCCATATTGATGCGGCGAGTCACGCCATCAATTTTAAACAAAGCGGCAGATTTGTTGCCTAACTCTAGTAATCCTTCTAAGGTATTACTAGGAGCGACTGCGATCGCAACTGCCGGATATACTTGTTCCTGGGTAATAGTTGGTTCTGACTCTGGGCCAAGTGCTGCACGTAATGGAACTACTGGTAATGCAGGCAGAGGGCTGGGTGTTTGCCGCACGGTAATGGGTGCAGTTTTCGCAGCTACAGGTTTAAGTTCGGCTCTTACAGCCGCAGCTAACATGTTGACAGTTACAGGCTTGGCAGCTTGTCGCACCGTATTCAGGGCAGTTTTCACAACATTCGGTTGAGATCCCTTTAACGCACTCGCAACTTGTGGTAAAAATGTGGGAGTCCCAGGAATAGCCGGCAGGGCGTAGCGCATTGGCGACGGCGCTTGATAAACGGGAACGTAGATGCGCTCAACAACGCTTCCAGAACGGTTGGGGGCTGGTGGTGTATTGTTAGCTAGAAGTGGAAGTGGTGGTAGATTACCAATTGTTTGCCTGTTACCAAGGGCTGTTTGGTTAGTATTTGTCTGACTGGAAAATCCTGGGCTGACAGATTTTTGATTGCTTTTTACTTCTTGCTTATCTATAACTGCCAGCGATTGAAGCATGTAGTCAACCAAATCTGCCTCAATTTCTACTTTTGTTGGCAACTGTGACTGCGGTTGCGGTACTAGAACAGCTGGCTGGGTCAAGTTGGTATTTAAAAGATATACGACTCCAGACTGTACCAGGTAGATAATACCAGCGATCGCCAGGCCTAAAGTTGTTCCCACCATTAGCAGGTTGCCCAAAGTACGACTACTTTTCTGACGCTTTCTACTAACTCTTTTTACGGTGGCGGTGTCAAATACAACGGTACTCAAGTGTTTGTGGTTATCTTGAGCAACTGACTGTACTGCTTGGTTCACTGTATTCGGTATAGTGAGTGTTTGCAGCACGTTTTCTGGAGGCGACTGGCGTTGAGGTTGGGGAGAAACCCCAGCAACAGACTGGTTCGATTTCTTGTGCCTACTGTGCCTAACGGTTTGAGAAAGCAGATTACCACTAACATTCAGAATGGAGTCGATATCGGCAAAGAGTTCATCCATTAGACCATCAGCATAGTTTTCTATCGACCAAGGCTCGTTGGCGATTAAGTCTTCTGATGGTTCCGGTACTATGAGACGGGTGCTGGCTTCTTGTAACATAGACTTTCTGGGTTGTTGCTAGGACGAGGAAACGCCGCGCCTACTGCCTGGGAATTAGGATTACAGATAAAATATCCAATCTGCCGTCTGATTGAGACGAGTTGGTTGAGCGTTGGTATTAAAGTCAACTTTAATCTGGGGATTGTTGATGATGCCACTACTAATATTTATGTCATCTATCATACCAATCTCCCTCCCTACTACTATACTCAGTCTTTATCAAGTTTGTGTTAAGCTAAAGCTGGAAACCCTGACTGGCTCTTGTTTCTACGCAATTCTAAATATAATAATAAAGCGTTAACATCTGCTGGGTTTACACCACCAATACGTGCAGCTTGACCAAGAGTGAGTGGTTTTACGTGAGTCAGCTTTTCCCGTGCTTCTTTGGAAAGAGTATCAATTTTTGTGTAATCCAAATCCGCAGGTAACTGGCGGTGCGCTTGGCGGGCAATTTGGTCAATCTGATTTTGTTGCCTAGCGAGATAGCCAGAATACTTGATGTCAATTTCTGCGCCTTCTTTCTCGGCGCGGTTGAGGTTGGGGTTTCCTAGTCCGAACCTGTCGAGGTCAACGTAATGGAATCCGGGACGGCGCAGCAAGTCGTTGAGGGTAATTGAACCTTTAATTAATTGCTGGGTATTAGATGCGATCGCTATTCCTATTTCATCATGTTCTTTGACTCGTGTGGCTTGCAATCTTTGCTTTTCTGTGGTAATATTTGCTTGCTTTTGGGTAAATAGATCCCAACGGCGATCGTCAATTAGACCAATTTCCCGTCCCAAGGCTGTCAAGCGTTGATCGGCATTGTCAGAACGCAATATCAATCGGTACTCAGACCTACTGGTAAGCATCCGGTAAGGTTCCCGCAGGTCTTTTGTACACAAGTCATCAACTAGCGTCCCAATATAACTTTGCTCACGGGCAAAGACAATCATTTCTTGAGAGCGAACAAATCGAGCTGCGTTAATTCCCGCCACCAGTCCTTGAGCAGCAGCTTCTTCATAACCTGTGGTGCCATTAATCTGCCCAGCACAAAACAGCCCCGCAATCTTCTTAGTCATCAGTGTGGGGTAACACTGAGTTGCAGGTAAATAGTCATATTCCACAGCATACGCCGGACGCAGCATCACACATTTTTCCAAACCGGGAAGAGTCCGCAACATTTGCAGTTGCAAATTCTCTGGTAAGCCTGTAGAAAATCCTTGGATATAAAGTTCGGGTATATCCCTTCCTTCTGGTTCAATAAAGATTTGATGGCTTTCCTTATCGGCAAAGCGGACAATTTTATCTTCAATACTGGGACAATAACGCGGCCCTTTTGCTTCCACCCAACCGCCATAAACTGGCGACAGGTGCAAATTATCCTGAATTAGGCGATGGGTTTCGGCGGTTGTGCGGGTGATGTAGCAAGGCATCTGTTCGCGTTCTATCCACACATCCGGGTCAAAGCTAAACCAGCGCACATCTTCATCCCCTGGCTGGATTAGCATTTTACTATAATCCACCGATCGCTTGTCTACCCGGGCTGGAGTTCCAGTTTTGAGTCTTCCGGTTTCAAATCCCAGGCGATTTAGGGTTTGTGTCAATCCTTCAGCCGCAAATTCTCCTGCACGTCCGGCTGGCATTGATTTGTTACCAACCCAAATTTTACCGCCCAGGAAAGTGCCAGTTGTCAAGATGACTGCTTTACACTGGAACCCGACACCAAAATAAGTTTCAACGCCGATAACTTCACCGTTAGCGCCCAGCACCAAATCTGTTGTCATACTTTCGCGGATTGTCAAGTTTTCTTGGTTCTCGACAATATTCTTCATCACTGCTGCATATTCGCGCTTGTCTGTCTGAGCGCGTAATGCCCAAACAGCAGGCCCCCGTGAAGAGTTGAGGATACGTTTTTGCAAGTAGGTGCGGTCTGCTACTTTACCAATTTCCCCGCCGAGTGCATCTACCTCATGAGTCAACTGAGATTTGGCTGGGCCACCCACTGCTGGGTTACAAGGTTGCCAAGCGATTTTATCCAAGTTGAGCGTCAATAGCAGGGTACGACAACCGAGGCGTGCAGAGGCGAGAGCTGCTTCGCAACCGGAGTGACCTGCACCGACGACTATGACATCAAAAGCGTCTTGGAATTCAACGGAATTGTGCATGGTCATACTTACAGGATCAGCAAGCTGAGAGTTCTTTTCAATTTTAACTGTTCCAGTGGTTTCATGGATGTAACTTTCTGATAAAAAAGTTATCAAATTTACTAGTACTAAATTCAAGACAAGTTTCCATTTTTAAACTTGAGGATTAAGTAAAAATATAATCTTTTGTTTTTTATCCGCAAAACAAAATATTTATTTTCTTGTACTAATTCTTGGATAAATTTTAATCCAGCAAAACCTCTATCCATTACCCCAACAGCATTTATCGGTAGATTAGACATCATTTTAGAACCAAATTTATAATCATGGTCATGTCCAAAATTTATGAAGTTATCTGATGGACTTCCAGTAGCTAAATTTAGAGAACTAAAAAGTTTTACCTGATGATGACCTAGCACCCATAACAATTTACTGGTGAGAGTAATAATTGTTGAATCAATTGGACAAATTGCATATTTATCGTGTAACTTTTTTTAAACTTTCTTCTGTACTAATTCATTTAATTTTTGGTAAATTTCTTGAAAGGGTTTTTGGCTCCGATGTAAATTTGCTTTTGAGAAAGTAGAAATATCTACCTCGAATCCTGTGTTGTTTAATCTGTTAAATAAATCTCGCATACTTGTTAAGCTGTTATCCATAACAAAAGAAGCAGCCAGCACTCAAAGAACAGACGACTGTTCAATACTGGATAATCGTTTTTTGGCAGTCCTCTCAAGATATCTTTGAAAAGCTTGGGAAATGAATTTATAATCACTATCAAATAGATATACTTTAATCTTCAGCCCAAAATTTAACATATTTTGGGCTGTTTTTATCGGGTTTTTCTTAACATTCAACACTTTTGGCATGAAACTATAGCTTAATGCCAATAAATAACTTGTGTTTTTAACTTATTAATAATAAATATCTCTCAGGATTTTATTAACTTTATTCTGGAATCAATTCAGTAACTATTTACAAATGAAACTTACTCTCAAAAAGCAAAGGAATATTACTAGATTTATCAGAAAGGCAACTTTCATCAGTATAGTTATTTTGATGATTTTTGTATTAGTAGCTAGTAATGAGATTACCCACCACAAAGTTGCTATAATCGCCCAACCATTAAACGGATGCTTGAGTACTGATTCGTTAACTTGTACAAATACTTCTAAAAAGACAACATCAGAACCATTTATTCCCAACCTAGAATTAAATGCTCAACAGCGTTTTTTATCTGCGATCGCTAGGAAGTTACCCACAGTTCCTCAGCCTGGTACTTATGAATATATTTTGCTGCGAAACTATGGCGCAGTCTTTGTAAATCAAGATATCAGAATTAAACTACCGCAAAAAAATATTTTTGCTAATGAACAAGAAACCCAAGAATTTCAAGGTAGTTTAACAATGAGTCATGTTGATGGCACTAAGAATTGTTATTTACAAAAATCGGCGGCTGATGCTTTAAATAAAGCACGAATCCAACAACATATACCACTAAAATCTGGTTATGGTTCTGGTGATTGTACTCGCACTTTCAATACGAATTTAATATTTTGGCGCAAATACAGCACTTCCGGCAGCTATGAGGTACATCCACATCCATCCTCAAAGCTGAAAGCTATGCTAGGAGAGGGGCAAGGAGAAAACCTGTATTGCATAATAGCGGGAAGCGCTGTATGCTAACAATCAAATTTTGGCAAAAGTTCAACAGGGCAAAGAAACAAAAATTCTCGGTGTGGTTGCACCTCCTGGAACTTCACAACATCTCTGGGGATTAGCAATTGATTTACGCGTAAGTAGTAAAGAACAAAGAAAAGCTCTTAATCAAAATGGTTGGTTCCAAACTGTACAAAACGATGTTCCACATTGGACTTATGTAGGTTTAACTGAAGAGAATTTACCCCTGTTTGGTTTTAATAAACAAGTTGTCCAGGGTATTACTTATTGGATTACGCCACTTTAATTTTTAATATTATTTAACACACAAACAGACGTGCTATGAGATTTTTCACGGAATCAAACGGACATGATATAACTCCCTGCACTCATACATAAGCATCAAGCTTTTATAAGTAATTGAATAAATTGAATAAATTTAAAAATCCAGTTAGTCCTACAAAAAGTACAAGTAGTTTGGCAAATAAAACTTTTTTTATCTTTAGCTCCGTTCTTCAACTCTTGTAAAAGTAGTTTTTACAAGAGTTGAAGAAAGAGTATCCTAACGACTGTTATTCATTAACAATCGTAAAGCCTTCATAATCAATGGCTCCACTCACAGCATTTGGTAAATTAACGTTACCAAGCAAGGTGGCGGTTGCAAAGCCAGCACCATTAGCACCACCAGCACTACCTAAACCTAGACCTGATGCAGCAAGTTCATCTTGATAGCCTGTGATCTCATAGACAGCGCCAGTTTCCAGCCAACCGATCAATCTTTGAGAACCGAAGTTAGTAAATGACAACCCAGAATCTCCGTTTACATTCAGAGCTTGCCCTGAAGGAGTTCTCAAAGCAATCGGCGCAGATAGCTGACCAGTGAGCAAATCGACTTTGTAAAGTTGCGCTCCATCTCCATCACGAGTGCTGAAATCGCTAGCAAGAGCGCGAGTATTACCAGGATTGAGATTGTCGATAGCTAATCCATCGGCAAATTGAGAGTTGGTAGGTTGAGTTCCTTGTCTTTGTGCAGCAGTAGGTGCTGCGGCTACAAGGCTAATAGCTCCAGGGGTAGCTGTGGTAATTCTATAAAGAGAGCTTCCTACTGGCACCCCATTTTCGGTACTCGGATTCCCTGAAATGTTGTATAGAGCACTACGATTAAAGTCGGCACCTGACTCAAATCCAAAACGACGTAGGTCAGATGGTGTACGGGTTGGTGAGGTCGTGGCTGGAGCAAAAGGCACATCTACATTATTAACGACAATAACAGATGGATCAATTGCTGTTGTAGTACCACTGACCCGTGCTTCGTTAACTGCACTTACCCTTCCGGTGGTGGGGTTAGTTGCCAAACCTTCTAGGTCTATGCGTGGGGTAGCAGTACTTGTAAGATTGACTGTACCTACTAATGTGGGAGTAATAGAACCTGTAGGTGCAGAAGGGATCAAAAAGCGGTAAACGGGAAGTTGATTTCCACTAGTGTTAGGGTTACTATCTTCTCCAATGGTATAGCCGTAGAGTGCCATGAGAATTTTCTCCTTGATTCAAACTGTTAAACTTTGTGGGAACATTCCAAATACGCAGCATTCCAAATGTGCAAATTGCTATCTGGCTAGAAGTCTTTAACGACATAAACAAAGCTAACCTTTGCAGGCTAAAAGTTAAAACTAGTCTGCATTAGTTTAACTTTGCTTATATAGCCTATAAGCTTGCAAAATTGAAACACTACTAAACCTTTGACTAGAAACACGCTCAGACAACTTAACTCAATAGTGTTGTAGTTACTATTTGCTCAATGAACAAACAGAAAAGGGTGTTTGATTTGCCGATTAAAAGTCAAAGTTTAAGGTTAAAAACTGTATTTGGAATCATCTTGTTAACACTATATTTGAGTAATGTTAAGATTTCATAATATCTCGGTTAAAGTTTAGTATTTACTGATTATTTTTACTTACTGATGCTTGCATCACTCAACTGTTTTAATAGCTATTAAACGATTGAATCTTCGCAGGCGATCGCTATTAGTCTTAAGACTTACGCATTGGCAGTAAATACCAAAGATAGATGTTTTAAAAACACATCTGTCTTAGGGATAGTTTATTAATTACCCCTACAGTGCGGGTGTATTTACCATCAAAGAATGATCAATAAAAAGCCTGAAAAAACCTATTTTGGTAGATGCATACCATGACTAATTTGTACAGTGCCTAAGTCTTAGTCCTGTTCACTTGAAAGTACCTTTAACAAAAAGAATAAAAAAAGCTTAAAGGACAAAGGTAAAAAGAAAATATCATCTCTTTTCGTTTGCCCTTTAACCTGATTCTGCAAAAACTTTAATGCCTTTTATGGAGGACTAAATCAGACTTTTGCTAGGGCGGAAACGCACAGTGCAAAGCCGGAGACGTTTCCCTTGCTTTGGGCTTTTTGTCAGACATCGCAACCTAAATGCAATTAAATTGTTCCTTTAGCTTTATACCAATTCTTTGTAAGGCTGCATATATTTACCCCCTGGCTACATCGTCTACCAAAGTATAGGCGGGACTACAGAGGTATCTGATTATGTGCATCTTTATACATATTGGTTTTAGCAAATTTCTAACTGCACAGTTATTTTTGCCCTGCTGCATTAGTATGTCAAAATAAAAATACCCGATACATCAAGGTGAGCGATCGCTCCAAAAGCTAGATTAAAGGATTGACCTGAGCAATGGCAGACCCAACCAATCACAATCAAGCGGGAGAAGTAGCTCCCAGCACTGTTGACAAGCAAGCTCCCAGTGTGGCTGAAGAACACGCTCCTAGTACAGACTCACCCGAAGCCACAGACCTTCCTACTGCTAACGCGCCAGATCCGAAAGCCGCAAATCCAGAAGATAACCCAAATGCTGCTAAACCAACCGCTACACCCCCCAAGCGAGAAAAACCCGCAGCTAAAGCCGCAGAAGAAAAACCCGCAGCCGCAGCTAAAGCCGCCAAAAAGGAAAAAGCCCCATCTGTTGAAGATAAGCCATTTGTAGAGTTTATCGAGCAAGACTACTTGCCAGCTTTACAAAAAGCGATCGCTCAAGAAGGTGTGCAAGATTTACAGGTGTCTTTTGCCAAGCAGAAAGTACCAATCACTGGTTTTGAATCTGCTGAAGAATGCTGGCAAATTATCGGCAGTTGGAAAGAAACTGGTTTGCGTCAGTTTAACCTGTATTTCCCCGAAGAAGATATTCAAGGGAAAAAGGGATTTTCCTGTAATGAAGGCAAAAAACCTAGCACTCTTGAGTCATTCTTAATCGATGAGCGCAAAATTACCCTTGATTTGTTGGTATTTGGCTTAGTTCAGCGCCTAGATGGTCAAAAGTGGCTAGGTATAAATTAGTGAGTGGTGATTAGTCATTGGTTTTTGACAAACAACTAATGACAAAGGAGGCTTTACGCCGCGCTATACCGGGCGTAAAGCCTTCTTTTCACCTTCCCTTCTCTACAGGACGCTGCGCGAACGGAGACGCTAACGCGAACCAGAGGCTTGTCTGCGACACGCTGCGCGTAGCAAGATCCCTGTAGGAGTAAGCTTAGGGGGAGTCTGCCTACTCCTGCAAACAAGCAAGAGGAGAGTTGTTGATCTAACAAATAATCAACTGTATTTCACTTAAGGGAGAATCGCTATAAATACAAATCTTTGTCAGAGGGGGGAGAGAAAATTTTGATTACTTTTAACCCAATCAATTATTTGAAAGATTAACTGCAATAAATTGATATTTGGATTAGTTACGAGAATACTATCTGTGTTGATGAAATTATTTTCGTTAGAAAGCATATATTACTCCATTGAAAGTTAGGTATTTTGGCAAAACGAATCCGATCGCCTTTGCAATTTCAAAGGTTGAGAGTCAAACCAGTTCACCAGTCTGATTTCGTAACTGGCAACTTGGGTTATTTGTTACTCGGAAAAATTAAGCCGGTAAATACTGGCATTTATAATTCACACAATCTTCATCAAGAATACTGTAAAAATTATATATTTTTTTACTTTATTTTTTGATTTACGTAAGCACTAACTCGTTAAAGCAATACATTATGATCAACGAAAAACCTTGTATTTTTAAAAAAAAATACTGAGAAATTTAAGAAATAATACTAAAAAGCCTAAAAAAAAGACCGAAAAGCTTAAGAAATAATACTGAGAAATCTAAGGAAATATATTTAGTTAATTTAAAAAATAAATACTAAATTAATTTAAGCAAAAATACTTAAGAGGTGACATGCGCCTCCTCAGATACAGAAACTATTATTCTTCTTCACTACATGGTAGAATTTTTCTTTGAGAGGACATTGTTGCAACTCTTAATGTTTTGCTTACTAGTTTCTAACCCGCACCTTGGTAGACTGTACTTTATACGATTGGATTATTGTGGGCTGTTACGCCTTGCCAGAGCTTTACACTTGGCTTTCTGGTCTACTTAAGATAATAAAGACGAAAGAGCAATCAAGACATGGTAGATTCCCTCAAAAAACCAGGCTTTGAAGAAATCCGGCCAGGGATTAAAGTCCCGGCAAAAGAAACCCTGTTAACACCTCGGTTTTATACTACCGATTTTGATGAAATGGCGCGGATGGATATTTCCGTCAATGAAGACGAGTTACAAGCCATTCTCGAAGAGTTCCGCACTGACTACAACCGCCATCACTTTGTTCGGGATGCTGAGTTTGAACAATCCTGGGATCATATTGACGGGGAAACTCGCCGATTGTTCGTTGAGTTTCTAGAACGCTCGTGTACGGCAGAGTTTTCCGGCTTTTTGTTGTATAAAGAACTCGGTCGTCGCTTGAAAAGCAAAAGCCCTGTGTTGGCAGAGTGCTTTAACCTGATGTCACGGGATGAAGCGCGTCATGCTGGCTTTTTGAACAAAGCTATGTCAGACTTTAACCTCTCCTTAGATTTAGGGTTTTTAACTAAGAGCCGCGATTATACCTTCTTTAAACCGAAATTCATCTTTTACGCCACTTATATTTCTGAGAAAATTGGTTATTGGCGCTATATCACCATTTATCGCCATTTAGAAACACATCCCGAAGACCGGATTTATCCAATCTTCCGGTTCTTTGAAAACTGGTGTCAAGATGAAAATCGTCACAGTGATTTCTTCGATGCACTGATGAAATCACAGCCGCAAATATTGAATGATTGGAAAGCACGGCTGTGGAGTCGGTTCTTCCTATTGTCAGTTTTTGCGACAATGTATCTCAATGACATCCAACGCAAGGACTTTTATGCCACCCTTGGATTAGATGCGCGAGAATACGATATCCATGTTATTCAGAAGACTAACGAAAACGCAGGCCGGGTATTCCCATTGATGCTGGATGTAGAGAATCCAGAGTTTTATCAACGGTTGGATACTTGTATAAGCAATAACGAGAAGTTGGGTGCGATCGCTAACTCCAGCACTCCCAAATTCCTGCAAATCTTCCAAAAACTGCCGCTTTACATCTCTAATGGCTGGCAGTTATTGCGGCTTTACCTGATGAAACCGATTGATACTGTTTCTGCTCAAGGGGCAGTTCGTTAAGTTAAAACAGGTTTGCGAAAGCTTTAGTGGTTCTGCTGATTGCAGAGCCACTTTTTTTTACAAAGGAGGTCGTGCGCGGGACATTTTATGCTATTGTCTGACTTATTTTATAGTAAATTTCATATAAAATGGACGATGACGAGGATATTATAGAAATTCCTTTACGACCTCTGGTTTGGATGGGAGACTCTCTCAAAAATATCCGCTCATTTCCTGAAGATGTGCGTATATCAGTAGGTTATGCGCTGCAATTGGTGCAAGCAGGAGAAACACCAATCGATGCTAAGCCTTTTAAAGGGATTGCAAGCGGCGTGTATGAAATCTTGAACCTCACACGACTCAAAGTCGCGTGATTCCTGCTTCAACGATCTGTGCCTGGATTACTCTAGGACTTACAAGTTCTCCACAGGCGTTTTTAAAGTCTCCCTAGCACCGAAGGCGACTTTTAAACAAGTACTAAAAAGTATGTTTAACCTCAAGTTAATACCAGCAGCATTTAAAGATGAAAAGATATGAATAATCACCATACTTAGGAGTGAACAAATTTATGTTTTCACAAAATTTGATTATTGAGTTAGTTTTGCTGTCTGTGTCTAAAGTCTAGTGAAATCGAGTTGCAGGCTTGACTTGCTTGGGTTGTAATTGTGAGAATGAGTCTGACTCGCTACGATCGCATTAGAAATTTATCGCATCTGAGTATGGCAAACCAGGACGCTCCACTCACAGGAGAAGCGCTAATTAAGGAAGTCTGTCGGCGGATTCGGGTAGCCCGTAGCTATTGGGATGCTCACAACAATGCTGCCTGTCGGGGTGAGCGCGATCGCGCAATCTTCCTTTACAATACACTGAGCAAAGAACAAAAAGAGCAGATTCCTCAAGTATTGCGGGTATGGCTGCGCTATCGCAGTGAGAAGTATTTTGGCGCACACCGAACATCGCCCAAATCGGCACGAAAATCAAAATAGTATTAAGTATGATATTCAGTGCATTACAACTACAGCAAATAAAAAATTTTTATTTGCTGTAGAACGAAATATTTTTACCCTATAAATAAAATTTAATGGAAAAACAGCAACTTATAAAAGTGCTAATTGGAGATTTGACTTGGCAACGATTGCTTAAATCTTTAATATTTATTTATATCTTTTTTAGTGGATATGTATATTTTCGGGCAGATAGCATGATTTTTCTGTCTCAACCTTCTACCTATGAGGATAATCCCAAAATTATTAAGTTAAAAAGTGGGGGAGATACGAATATTTCAGCTACATATTTATTGAACAATAAAGCTAATTATACCATTCTTTATTCTCATGGTAATTCTGAAGATTTAGGAGATATCAAACAAATCCTAGAAAAATTACATGACTGGGGTTTTAGTGTCTTTGCTTATGATTATCGTGGTTATGGTACGAGTCAAGGAAAGCCGACAGAAAGTCACGCTTATGAGGATATCAATAGCGCTTACAATTATTTGACGCAAAATCTAAAAATATCACCTGAAAGAATTATAGTTTTGGGGCGTTCGGTTGGCGGTGGTTCTGCGGTCAACTTAGCAATGCAGAAACCAGTAGCTGGTTTAATTATTGAAAGTTCGTTTATTTCCGCTTTCCAAGTAATAGTACCTTTTCGGATTTTACCTTTTGATAAATTTTCCAATTTGGAGAAGATAAAAAAAGTAAAATGTCCGATATTGGTGATTCATGGAAAAGCAGACGATATCATTCCTTTTGCTCATGGAGAAAAATTGTTCAATGCTGCAATATCTCCAAAACTTTCTTTATGGGTTGAAGAGGCAAATCATAATGATTTATTCTGGGTAGCTGAAGAAAAGTATCAAAAAACTTTGCAAAAATTTATTAAGCTTGTAAAGGCAAATCAGGAATTATCCCATTATACTATTCTGCCTTAAATATCATTTACGCCTAATGTGAATTATAACTAATGCAGTTAGTTAATTTGCCAAATATGGATAGTGCCATCTTCATTGCTACTAGCGAGGATTTTACCATCTGGGCTAAGAGCAAGCCCTAAAACGATAGCGGTTCTCGGTTCAGTGAGGTACAAGAACCCCACCCCCAACCCCCTCCCCGCAAGCAATGAGGGCGCTATGATGTTAGGAAACGCTATAAGGCTGTAATAGCTAGTTTGGACTTGAGAAAATTTAATAATTTCATGGCAGTGAGGAACGCAATTATATACAATTATATAATAGGGTTCCCATTCGATGGGATGCGATGCCTACGGCGGGCGGGTACGCCATCGCACCCTCACCACATTTGATAGATGGCAGTATGGTAAACTCTGCTAGTTGAATAGATAACTTTTAGCAAAGTTCGTTAAGCACGTCAAATTTAGGTCGGTTGTTACACACACCAGCCTGATTGTGATTAGTCATAATGTAGTGTAGTAGCGCAATATATCGCGCTATTACAAAAGCTAAATACAGAGGTAAACTATGTTTCCTTTTTGGGGTAATGCCTGTTATGGAAGCGAACCCATTTCGCGCAAAGCTGGCTTAGAGCGCAAATTAAAATTCTTGATTTGGATGCGAGATGATTTGGAGTCCAGACTGGCTGGCATTAATGCTTCTATTGAAACCATTCGCCAGCAAATAGAACGCTCAGACTCAGCTGCTTAGAACTTAGTTCTTGCAGAGTTTATACCTAATCTAACCGTAAGTCCTTTGTGACTGGGCGCTGTAGATGGGCTGCATCAGCATTGTAAGTCTTTGTGCAGCGCTCTGTCACTAGCTGGCGCATAATAGAGGAGCCTTGAAAAACGAAGCCCAGTTTTTTGTACTTGTGTGTAGTAGAACTAACTCTGAATAAATAATTTAAGGCAGAGATAGAGTAAGCATTTATGAATATCTTGAAGTTAGAGCCGTAATCGTCACTTAACGCGCCAAAACTTATAGAAATGAAAAATATTATCTCGATTGGTTGGAATAGCTGGTTAAAAGGGCACAAAGAATCTATTTTACTATTTGACTCAATTGCTGCCGCTAGTGAAATCGCCTTTATGCTTAACGGTCAGTGGGATGGCTGTAATGGTGTGATAATAGCTAAATGTGATGAGGTAGCTGTTAACACTGCTAGCAAACTATTAGAAGCTACATGGTGTTATCAAGGCGCATCAAAAGCTGTTTTAGATAGAGTAACAACTGATGAAATTTTACGCCGTTATGCAATAGGAGAAAGAAATTTTATTAATGCTAATTTGAGGTGTGCAGTACTTACATCAGCGAAACTGAGTGAAATTAACCTAAGTTATGCATCATTGAGTTGGGCAGACCTAAGTCAAGCCAATCTAAGTAAAGCTGATTTAACAGCAGCAGACCTAAGTGAAGCTAATTTAAGTGGAGCCGACCTGAGTAAGGCATACCTAATGAGGGCAAACCTAAAACGGGCAGATCTGCAATTAGCAGATATGAGGGGGGCTAACTTAAGTAGTGCTAACTTAAGTGAAGTTAATCTAACTTATGCAGATTTAACAGGAGCTAATCTATCGCTAGCTGACCTCAGAGGGGCAAATTTTCACTTCTGCAATTTGAGTGGGGCTAACATAACAGGTGCGAAGTTAATTGAAAGTGACTTGGCTTTTGCTAGACATAATTAAGGGATTTATGTCGAAATTTGTGTCAAATCCAAGTATTTTTATTCTCAGACTTCAACCAGGTTTTTGTAATGATTCATATTCAAATTCAGCAACGTTGAAATTTTACTTAGTTTGAAAGATATTTTGTACCATTTTTTTGTCTGCATTCGCCGCCGCCCTATCCAACTCTGCAATCTCATTGGCGTTTAATTGCCAACCCAATGCACCAATATTCTCCCTCGCCTGTTCCACGCTCTTTGCTCCAGGGATAGGAATGGTTCCTTTACAGATGCACCAATTAATTGCTACCTGGGACATGGTTTTGTTTCTGGACTGTGCCACTTCTTGCAAACATGCCAAAAGCGATGCCTGCGGCTGGCTACGCCTACGCATTCCTGGTAATATCTGCCTAAATAGCAGACCTCGGATGCCTTTGGGCAAAGGGCCTTGCTCAGAGTATTTTCCTGTTAATAGCCCCAAAGCCAGAGGGCTGTAGGCAATAAGTTTAATTCCCAACTCATCACAAAGGTCTTTGAGCTTTAGTTGGGTGACAGGATATGTAGACAACAAAGAGTATTGAACTTGCAAAGTTCTAATAGGAACGCCTCGTTCAGCAAACTTTTTCTGCACTTGCTTAAGCCGTTTAGGCCCATAATTGGATAGTCCCACTCCCTTAACTAGTCCTTGCTCATACACATCGGCAAGACCATCTAACAGCCCTTCCTCTTGCCAAGGAGCATAGTTTGCTGTAGACCAGTGCATCTGTACCAAATCTACGTTTCTTCCCAGGCGTTGGGCAGATGACTTGCAAGCCCTTACCATTGCCTGACGTGTCCATCTCCACGGGTAAGCAGCAAGCTTAGTCGCAATAGAAATATTTTCTTTGCCTGAACCTACATATTCTCGGCTGAATCGTCCCAGGAGTAGCTCACTGCGACCATTCAATCTACCAGTTCCGTAAGAATCACCTGTATCAAATAAAGTCACACCGTTGCTTACACAAAGGTTAAAGACGGCTTGTAACTGGTCATCCATACTTTCGTCATATCCCCAAAGCAGTTGGTTGCCCCAGGCCCAAGTCCCGCAGCCCATACTTGGGAGGGAGAGTTTTTGGAGAGTCTGCATGTTTGCTCTCTGTAGATTGCCTTATTAATTATCAGGCATATAGCAGGTATTAACGCGCGAGTAGCATGATTACCAAGCAAATGAAGAGAACCTTCTAGCACTCGTGCGACATTATATATTTTGTTTTAAAAATTTACAAATATTTGGGATGTTCCCCAAAGTAGGCTCGTTACTTTCTTATTGGGCAAACTTAGCCAAGCACATATATTTATTTTTAGTCGGTTGCTAAAAGAGCGATTAGCACCAACCATTAAAATATTGCCGAATTTGCAAGGAGCCAAGCTTTCTGAGTCCATGCGCTATTAAATAACCCGACTTCTGGCACTTGTAATTCAAATGAATGAGGTGGTGATTGTAGCAACAAGGACGAACTTTTGTCATGGGATTCAACTAAGTTAACTATCCAGGGAAGAAAGTCTAAAATTTCTTTTGGTAGTACAGTTAATTCAAAGTCCCACATCAAATTAAGACCTCGGCAGATTTGTCCTTTTCTGAACGTCGTGATTCTACCAGCACTCTTGTTAATAGCCAGTCGAAGAATGAATGGGCGGAATGGGACAAATTCATCAGGTGCTGTATAAGCGTATACATTTAGATAGTTCATTCTGTGCATATGATCCATCCAAGATGCGATCGGTGAATTACTACTATAAGATGTACCAGTTATGCTCACCGGCATATTCATAGCAGCAGCAAAGTTAGAGTAGAACTTATGCCTTAGTTCACTAACAATATGTTTAGCTTCTGGGTTCATGGTTACTACACCTATTACAAAAATGAGCGCATGGCTTCATAAGAGACAGTTATTATTATCAATTGCGGAAACTTCTCTTACGCTGTTTGTGTTTGGCAATTGCTTTGCGTTTGCGCTTTTGCGGAGGCGTTTCAAATTGACGGTACTTTCTGATATCTGAAAAAATCCCGCTTGGGATACTTCTGGCTTAAATCGAGGTAACGCCGATTCAATCCCTTCATTTTCGCCTAGTATTATTTGGGTCATACTATCAATTTCTACTAAATTGGCTTAGTTTGTGGCTGGGTTGTGGTAAATACTCAACTCAACCAAAGCACAAAAAAAGGCAGACGCCTTGTCTGCCCTCAAGACTTTAGAATTAAATTCTTAGTTTTAAAGCTTAATAGCGGCTAGAGGAACCACCATCACCTCGTCTACCGCCAGAGGAACCTCCATCTGTTTTGGGCTTGGCTTTATTAACTTTTAAGCTCCGACCCATCCACTCAGCAGTATCAAGGGCCTCAATCGCTGCTGTTTCTTGTGCGTCTGATTCCATTTCTACAAAGCCGAAACCTCTCATCCGACCTGTTTCTCGGTCGATAGGCAATTGAACATTTTTTACCGTTCCGTATTCTGCAAAGACGCTCCGCAGGTCATCTTCTTTAACCTCATAAGATAGGTTTCCGACGTAAATTGACATAAGAATGTCTCCAGAATCAGGGGGTGTAGAGAGTTAGATCCGGAGAGGTCTGTAATACAAGTATATATAAAAACAAACTACACAGCCGAATTTAATCTTTCATGCATACTTTAACATAAATTGATAAGTTATGTTCATAAGCAACATTATAATTAATTCTGTTGCTCTCAATACTCAGACAGTTAGCGAAGCTCGTTTAACATAAATCTACCAGCGATCGCACTAAATTTGAAGTCACCAAAAAAACTCAATCACTGAACTTATTTCTCTTCAAACAGTATTAGTAATTTTTAAATTTTATTCACTCAAAATTTCGAGAGAGGGCAATTAAATAAAACCAGTGCGATCGCTTGTAACGTAAAATTAGTTTCCATCCGGCATTTGCTAATACCTTGACGCCCATGTATTGCGACTACCTTATCCAAATCTTGACTGCCCGTGTGTACGATGTTGCCCAGGAAACACCACTGGAGTATGCTCCAAATTTGTCTGCGCGGCTGAATAATCAACTGCTGCTGAAACGTGAGGATATGCAGTCAGTATTTTCTTTTAAACTGCGGGGTGCTTATAACAAAATGGTGCAACTGCCACCAGATATACTAGCAAAGGGTGTAATCGCAGCATCTGCGGGAAACCATGCTCAGGGAGTCGCCCTTGCAGCCAATCGTTTGGGAACTAAAGCGATTATCGTTATGCCAGTAACCACGCCCCAAGTCAAGGTGGACGCGGTTAGAATGAGAGGCGGAGCAGTCGTGTTACATGGAAACACCTACGACGATGCTTATAGCTATGCCCGTGAATTAGAAATAGAAAAAGGTTTGACGTTTATTCATCCTTTCGATGATCCTCATGTCATTGCTGGACAGGGAACAATTGGGATGGAAATTTTACGACAATATCAGCAACCCATCCATGCGATTTTTGTCGCAATTGGAGGAGGCGGATTAATTTCTGGGATTGGGGCTTATGTGAAACGCTTGCGTCCCGAAATCAAGATTATTGGTGTTGAACCAGTAGATGCTGATGCTATGTCTCAATCACTCAAAGCCGGACATCGGGTGCGCTTGTCTCAAGTGGGGTTATTTGCTGATGGCGTAGCGGTGCGCGAAGTAGGTGAAGAAACCTTCCGTTTATGTCAGCAGTATGTAGATGAAATTATTCTGGTAGATACAGATGATACTTGTGCCGCGATTAAAGACGTGTTTGAGGATACGCGATCAATTTTAGAACCAGCCGGTGCATTAGCGATCGCAGCTGCTAAAGCATACACAGAACGAGAGCAAATCGAGGGACAAACCTTAATTGCTGTAGCCTGCGGTGCAAACATGAATTTTGATCGCCTCCGCTTTGTGGCAGAAAGGGCAGAGTTCGGCGAACGCCGCGAAGCGATCTTTGCAGTCACAATTCCAGAGGAACGGGGAAGTATTCGCCAGTTTTGTGAATGTATTGGCAACCGTAATCTTACTGAGTTTAATTATCGCATTGCCGATGAAAAAACAGCCCATATTTTTGTCGGTGTGCAAATTCAAAATCGTGCTGATGCTGCAAAGATGGTAGAAAACTTTGAAGCTCAAGGATTTGAAACTCTTGATTTAACAGACGACGAACTAACTAAATTACATCTGCGGCACATGGTGGGTGGGCACTCTCCCTTGGCTCACAATGAATTGCTCTACCGTTTTGAGTTTCCCGAACGTCCCGGCGCATTGATGAAGTTTGTTACTTCCATGAGTCCCAATTGGAATATTAGTCTTTTTCACTACCGCAACAATGGGGCAGACTACGGTCGAATCGTTGTTGGCATCCAGGTTCCCCCGCACGAGATGGAAGAGTGGCAAGCTTTTCTCGATAACCTGGGCTATCGCTATTGGGATGAAAATAAGAATCCGGCATACAAGCTGTTTTTGGGATAGGCAGGATTGGGGAAGAGGCAGGGAGGCAGGGGAGCAGGGGAGCAGGGAGGCAGGGGAGCAGGGGAGACAGGGGAGTGCAATAAACCAATGCCCCATGCCCCATGCCCAATGCCCCATGCCCAATGCCCCATGCCCAATGCCCAATGCCCAATGCCCAATGCCCAATACCCAATACCCATTTAGCGAGAACTACCCTCCAATATCATATTGGAGTCCCAAGTATAGAAGCCGATTTGGTTAGGAACCCTAGAGAATCTGCCTGTCCGATAGCCTCTAGATAATTCATTCAGCACCTTATTTTTGACCTCTCGAAGTTGCTGAGAATCTAGTTCTCCATAAATTCCGGCGATGACTTCAGCAACGCTGAAAACTTTACCTGGATTTTCTTCAAACAGAGAGGTGAGGGCATCAATTAAGAACTGGCCCTCAAAGGCTTTAAGCATCGGTACTGCTTTTGTCGGGGGTACGAAAGGCTTCTTGTTTTTGTTTTTGATGCTCCTAGAAGCACCATTGCGGTTATTTGGGGCTACCAAACTTAAATCCAGAGTATAACAACCTGGCTCATCAGGAATAGTTACCCAGTAATTCCTTTCTCTGCCTTGGGTGAGGGAAGATTGAACCCGACCTTTGACTACTTTGAATAGATTGGAATCTAACTCTCCATAAAGCGATCGCACGATAAAATCGATATGACACACAGTGCCTATCTGCTCTTGTAATAGCTGTTTTATGGCTTCCATTCGTGAAAGAGCGTGCTGATACTGGGGTAGCATGGGGATTTCTGCCACCTTCGTTGAACTATCATTGTTCTCTAAGACGATCTTTGGATCTGGCGATGTAGTTGAAGGTTGACTCTCTTTTGTATCAATAGCAGACAAAGAATTATCGATCTCAACCTTATCTGAGTCTGCAAGTTCTGACTGTACAGACTCCACCAAGTTGATTTCGTCGATGTCATCAAGAGGTGATAAAAACCGCAGAGGGCCTTGTTGGGAAACATCTGAGGTTTCATCAGCCGCCTTCAGACTTGATTGCTTGCTGCCATCAGAAAAAGACCAGTTAGACAACAACGCTTCTACATGATCCAGTTGCGATCGCGCCTGCACAAAGAGGCGTTTATACTCTTCTGTGAGGTGAGCATAATAGTCTCGTAGTTCCAACAGTGGTGAGAGAAAGGTGTCCGCAGGTGGCTCTAATTGTCCATTTTTATTCATAAGGATTCAATCAATTTAAATCTATGTCACTTTTGTAAGACATTGGTCTGGGTTTTGCTTTGTGAGATGCTGGCTGGGATTTCTTAGGCGGTTGGGGAGGGCGGCATTTCTCACAATATAAAGGTCGAGGCCCGAAAGTCTCACGTTTTGTCAGATTGTTACACTCTTTACAGACAAACTGGAAAACACGAGTATGAATCTGTCTTTTGTGCGCCCTGACAGTATATTCCCTAACATCAATGAATTTACTTGCCATAATCAGGATTGTGAATTGCTCTCGTATCAATGTCCTATCAATATAGCTATTCAAGCAAATCAAGCTGCATCAGTGTGTGTTTATGTAGAAGTTTTATTCAAATCACTCAATTTGACACCTATCATAAAGTGCAGATGAGAAACTTGATCGTTAGCTATTGACTATCCTCTCAGCATATAATTGGTGATGAGCAAACACTACTACACTTCATCATCTCTAAAACCGCGATCGCCTGACTGCCTTATGCTGCATCTTGGTTATAATCATTATCGAACAGGGTATTGGCTAACCATGTTTTAAACTCAGGTTCATCAGTAAATTTACGGTATACTTCTGTATGGTCGAAGATGAACTCTTGAAACTTATCGACTAGCTTTTTCTCAAAGGTGATTCTAGCGTTTTGGCGGTCTGAATATTTCTTGGCGTTCTGATATTCTTCGTCTTTGCTGACTTCGGCGGGTAATTCTTCAAACAAGAAGCGCCGCACTTTATCTTTTTCTGTCCATTGAATATTGCCGAAGCGATCGTTAAAATCTTGGATAATATTACTGAGTACGTCTAATTGCGCCTCATATTTACTACCAGGAGCGTCTGGGGGTGTGGGTGCTATTTCTGGGCCACCTTCAAGCTGTATGGCTAGGGTTGTTTGTCTTTCTATGCGGTAGCTGTCGATGTCAACGCTTTCTAAAATGCCTTTAGATAAATCGGTGTCGTTAAGGTTGGGAAGTTTGGCTAGTAGGAATTTGAGAAAAGTTTTCAGGCTTTCCCAGTAGGGATTACGGAAAGGATTAATTTGGACAAGAAATTGATAGTTACGGACGAAAGATTTGCCTTTTTTCTTGAAGTCTATTTGCTGTTCTTCGTCTAATTCATTGATAAAATTTTGCTTACATTCATCGAGAATTGGGTCTAATTGGTCACGTTCTGCACCATTGATGAAGCTGGTCATTAATTCGTTGACCTGTTCTTGAGAGTAAACTTGAAAATGGTCAAGTGCATCTTGTAAGTCGTTGAGGCGGTCTATGTCGGTTTGTTCACTGAGGATAGTTGTTTTATAGAAGGGATCAAAGGCTTCTTTAATTGCATCGGCTGAGTTGACAAAATCTAGCACGAAAGTATCTTTTTTATCTGGCTTGTAAGCACGGTTGAGGCGAGATAAAGTTTGCACAGCTTTGATGTCAGCTAAGAGTTTATCTACATACATGGTGTGCAATAGCGGTTCATCAAATCCGGTTTGATATTTATCAGCTACTATCAGGAATCGATATTCACTTTTTCTGAATTCTTTGGGTATGTCATTCCCAGGAAAGCCATTCATTGAGGACTCATCCTCTTTTTTACCGTCAACTTCTTTACTCCCAGTAAATGCAACTATAGTTTTATAAGGTGCGTTAATTTCCTGTAGATAGGCATCGAAAGCAAGTTTATAGCGAATGGCACTGATAATGCCGTTGGTGACTACCATTGCCTTTGCTTGTCCATTAATTTTGAGTTGACCAATTACGTCTTGGATGAAATGATCAATCATAATTTCTGTTTTCTGACGGATAGCGTCGGGGTGTCCCTCTACATACTGCTTGAGCTTTTTCTTTGCCCTTTTGGTATCATATTGCGGGTCGTCTCCAATCTTTTTATGAAGTTTATAATAACTTTTAAAGGTGATGTAATTTTCCAGCACATCAAGGATAAATTCTTCCTGTGTTGCCTGTTTCATGGAATAGTTATGGAAGGGATAATACTTGCCATCTGAAGGATTACAAATACCGAAAGTTTCTAAAGTCTTATTCTTGGGTGTGGCTGTGAAGGCAAAATAACTGGCGTTGGGAGAGAGTTTTTGTTCTTCAATAATGCGGATAATTTTATCTTCAGTGGTTTCTTCTTCTTCACCTGCTTCTTTATTCAGGGCTGCACTCATTTTGGCGGCGCTGCTACCACTTTGGCTGGAGTGGGCTTCGTCAATCACAATTGCAAATTTTTTATTGCTTAATGACTGGATTTCTCGAACAACATAGGCAAATTTAAAAACAGTAGTGATAATAATTTTTTTGCCTTCTTCCAGCGCCTCTTTTAATTGCTTACTACCTTCGGTGATGGCTTCAACTACGCCTTTGACTTGGGCAAATTGTTTGATGTTATCGCGGATTTGTTTATCTAAAACTTTGCGGTCTGTAACTACAATAATGGAATCAAATATAGGGTTGGTGTCGCTGGTGTCGGTGAGTTCTACGAGTTGGTGACTCAGCCAGCTAATGGAGTTACTTTTTCCTGAACCTGCGGAATGTTGAACGAGATAACGCTGTCCTACACCATTGATTTTGGCATTAGCTAGGAGTTTTCGCACTAGGTCGATTTGGTGGTAACGCGGGAATATCAGTTTACGTTTCTTCTGTTTTTGTTCGTCTTTTTCTTCTACCAGTTGGGCATATTTTTCAATGATGTTGCTGAGGCTGGTTTTTGTGAGAATTTCTTTCCATAGGTAATCGGTTTTTAGTCCGTTGGGGTTGACGGGATTCCCTGCGCTGTCGGTGAAAGGTAAGTGTGATTCAGATTTTTGACCTTTGTTGAAGGGAAGAAAGACTGTTTGTTGTCCCTTAAGTTCAGTAGTCATGTAGACTAACTCATCATCTACGGCGAAATGAACTAAACAACGCCCAAAGTTAAACAAGGGTTCTTTGGGGTCGCGGTCAGTTTTGTACTGCTTTATAGCATCTTGGACGTTTTGATTAGTGAGGTTATTTTTCAGTTCAAAGGTGATGAGAGGTAAGCCGTTGATGAAAATTACTATATCTAAGGATCGCCGCTTTTGATCGTTGCTGAAGTATACTTGGCGAGTGACGGAGAAGATATTGTCTTTGTAGCGTTGGATGGCTTGGGGGTTAAGTTGAGATGTGGGTAGCTTGTAGTAGAGGTTGAGGCTGACTTCTCCGGCTTTGATGCCGTTGCGGAAAACATCAACAATGCCTCTGGTTTTGATTTGGTCGGAAATGCGTTGAAACAGCCTTTCTTCAAAGCGTTTGCCGTAGCTGGTTTCTAATTTGGTGACTTGGGTGGGTTGGGTTTGGCGGAGGAATTGCAGCAGTTGAGTTTTATCTATGCAATAGTTGCGGTCATAGTCCCCAGATTCACTTTTGATGTAAGCTGCTTCTGTGAGTAGGCTTTTTTCTATGAGGGCTTCTAAGCCTTTTTCTGAGGTGTCAGTTGGGGACATGGCTAAATTGCTGCGGCTGTAAGGGTGGGTTAAACTGCGGATGTTTCGCGTACATCTATTTTTCCCGTTACAGCGTCGGAAATTAACGTGGTGCGGTATTCTTGGATTAATTCGATTTCTTTTTCAATTTTAGCGATCGCAAAGTCAATTTTGGCTGATTCTTCTTCTATAAAATTCAAAATCTCAGTCTGTTCGTCAACTGAGGGCAGAATGATTTTTAAATTTTTAAGCGTTGTGCTGTTTGTAGATGCAAGATTGGTTGTTTGTTTTGAAGTAAAAATAAAATAATTTCTTCCGTAAGACGACTTCATAAGAACAGCAAGGAAATATGATTTCAAGCAACTTAAATCCGGTCTAACAGCAAAAATATGATTTTGATGAAGGCAATCTTGAATTTGTCCTTCCCATACATACCCTCTTCCTAATTTGTCAAAATCTCCTCCTTCAGTCATTAGTACATCGTTTACTTTTAAAATATATCTATTAACTTCACTTTTCGGTAACTCTATATTCTTGATGTCTGAAAGGTCGAGGTATCCATCTTGAACATTAGCAACTCTTAAGTATGGACGCGTTTCTAAAGTTACATCTGTATAGCTTTTACCAAGAGTTACTCCCGTTTGAATTTTTGCAATATGTTTAAGAGGTAGAATTTTCCAATGCGCTGGAATTTCGGCTAACCACTGTATATCAGAAGGTTTCATAGGCGCATGGGGGTTAAGTCCTTTGGTAACTGCACGGTTAGCGATCGCAGTTTTCTGCTCTTTGAGTAATTCGATTAGCCGTTGCTTGTTGCTGATGAAGTGGCCTATCTGTTCTAATTTGCGATCGAGGAAGCGTGCGATCGTTTTTTGTTCTTCAATCAAGTTAGTTACAGCTATTTTTAATCTACCTAGTTCTACAGATGTAATTGCAGGATAGTTAACACCTTTGGAATCTGCCGAAATTTGATTTACGAAAAAGTGACTACTTATTAGATAAGTTAAATATTTGGGAAAAGTATTTTTTTTGGGTGTAAGTACCGCAAAGCCTGTAGAAGCAATTAGATTGTTTTTGTTTTCGCTAATAAAAGTTATAGCTTTTAAATAAGTTCTGACTGTAGAAATGATAGTATCATTCTGTTTTACAACTCTCCTTGCTCTTGATGGTGCATTCTCAAATTTCATTTTCTGAAGAACATCAATAATACCTCTTTCGTCAACATTTCCTATATCTATGTATTCAATTTCATATTCTGGTGATGTATCTTCGTTTAAAGTTTGACGATTAATAGTTATAAATCTCTTTAGCGGTAATAAATCCCAATGTTCAGGAATTTCCACCAACCACTCTACACCAGAATCTTTGTACTTTGGATAACGCTTCATTGTCCTACCACCCCATCATAATTAATCACCAGTATGAAACCCTAAAAAGCACATAATTAAAATTGGAGATTGGGTTGAGGAACGTAGCTTGCTTCCCGTAGGGTAACTCAACATTCTTACCTGTCAACTTGGTTGGGTTTCGCTATCGCTCTACCCAACCTACATAATTTTTGTAATTATTAATATCTTGCCGTAAACCTTGTCCAATATAAAATTTCAGCAAAGCTTCTACAGCCATATCTTTACTAGCAGCAACTTCTTCTAGAGATGCTAAAGTATCTGTTGGTATATTGAGCGAAACAACTTCTGTTACACGGGGACGCAGTTGTAATTTTAATTCTTCATGATTGCTCATATAATTTCCTATCTTTTTTAAATTACTACTCGCTAATAATCGCTTTTAATACTCCTTCTGTCTCCGCTTCCAAGGCTAAAATATCCGCCGCTATCTCTTCCAAACTCCGCAAAGGTTTAAACTTATAAAAATACTTAGTGAAAGAAATTTCATAACCCCTGACAGTTTTCTCATAATCTATCCAAGCATCTGGTACATGGGGTAGCACTTCACGAGCAAAATAGTCTTCAATATCTTCTTTCAATGGCACATTTTCAGTATCTCGCAACTCAGAATCCGGCTCATAAACTACCGCATCCTTCGTTTTCTTCTTAATTACAGGTTCCGCCGTTTCATCCTTCTCAGTGAATGTGTCGTAAACCAACTTTAAATCTTTAGCTGTTAGTTTAATTTCTTCTGCCTTCAGTGCTTTTTCAAATTCCTGCTTAACTCGATTAAAATCTTTGTGAGCTTCACTGCCAAACAAATCCTTTAATATCCCGAAAATTACCCCATATTTTGTATTAGAGGTAATATTTAGCGGTATTTCCTGTTGTTTTACACTATCTTTTTTAGGAGATGAATTACTAAAGCTTCCTGCTAAAAACTGCTCTCCTCGTTCCGGTGTAACTTTAAAAGTTAACCTTAAAGGACGGTCAACAGTAATTTTATGATAACCAAAATCTTCATTATCAAAAATATTAGATTGTTCTGTTTCCTGAAACGCTAAAAATGTTTCTGTAATTCGCTGAATATCTGCTTGTGTTAGCTGACAATTTTTCTTGCCTAAATTCTTCCGCAACTTCCCATACCATTCGGTGGCATCAATTAACTGTACTTTGCCTCGACGGTGTTCAGGTTTACGGTTAGATAGCACCCAAATATAGGTAGCAATACCCGTGTTATAAAACATATTCAAAGGCAAGCCAATGATGCACTCTAACCAATCATTTTCAATAATCCAGCGACGAATATTACTCTCGCCGCCACCTGCATCACCAGTAAACAAAGCTGAACCATTATGAACAATTGCAATCCGGCTACCCAAAGCACAGCAATTCTCATTTTGGAGAGCATATTCACCAAAAATAACAACTGACCGTCACTGCTACGAGGTAAAAGAGTCAGCTTTTCTCCTGGTTTTAAACCCGGATGTTCTACAGCAAAACGCGAGTCTTTAACTTCCTTTTTTTTGCCATCAAACACAGCATCCTGATCTACAGTCCAAGACTTACCATAGGGAGGATTAGCAAGCATAAAATCGAACTGTAAATCTGCAAACTTGTCATGAGAAATTGTTGAGCCAAACCAAATTTTTTCCGGGTCACGACCCTTAATCAACATATCCGACTTACAAATAGCGTATGTTTCTGGGTTGACTTCTTGACCGTATAGCTCAATTTTCACCTTTTTGGCTGTTTTTTCAGCAAGCTGTTGAATAAACGCTTCTGATTCTGTTAACATTCCTCCAGAGCCGCAAGCATCGTCATATACCAAATAAGTACCACTTTGAATCTGATTTTCAATAGGCATAAATATCAAATTCACCATCAATTGAATAATGTCGCGGGGTGTGAAGTGTTCCCCAGCTTCTTCATTGTTCTCTTCGTTAAACTTGCGGATTAACTCTTCAAATACATAACCCATCTCCAGGTTAGTTAATCCCTGAAGAATAATTTTACCTTCAGCGTTTTTAACAGGTTCAGAACTGAGGTTAATATGATGGGAAACAAATTTCTCAATCAGTGCATAAAGCCGATTACTTTCAGTTAAAGTCTCAATTTGATTCCGCAGCTTAAATTTAGCGATAATTTCTTGGGCATTTTCGCTAAAGCCATCGAGATAGTTTTCAAAGTTCGCCCGAATTTGACTAGGAAAATTCAGTAAGCTTTTAAAAGTAAATTGAGAAGTATTATAAAATACATAACCCGATATTCTGGGAAGCTGTTGTGTTACAGCGTTCTGTCCAAAATTGTCTTTTTCCAGCAACTTGTAATGCTCAAGAACCTTTTCCTTAGTTGGTTCCAATAAGCAATCCAAACGCCGCAGTACCGTCATTGGTAGAATTACATCTCGGTACTTACCGCGTACATAGACATCCCTTAATACATCATCAGCAATATTCCAGATAAAGTTAACAAGAGTGTTGTGTGTCGTGTGATTCATGTTGCCAGTATAGTAGGCGATCGCATCCCAATAGTTGTAACAGTTTAAAGTACTGTGGTATCTGCTTTGTAATAAGAGCCTTAATTTTTATCCAACTTTTGACCATAAGACCAACTTAGAAACTCTGGGTTATCAAGTTCAGGTACAAATGACTGGTGATACTCGATATCCTCATAGCCAGCTAAATAAATCAAGTACTGGGCTTGGTTTTCAAACTCCCTGGACTCCAAAAGTTGAAAACTCAGTTTTCCATCTAAGTACTCTTGTCTACCCTCGGCATATAAAGCGGTTATAAGCGCTAATCGATCAATGGTTGGTCTGGATGTCTTTTGGGCTTTCTTAGCGGTCATTGTGTTTATTAGGTGTCACTGTAATATCTAAATACAGTCAACATTGACCCTAAAGTTACCCTTTGGCTATCGGTTTGGCTATCCAAAAAGCCTATTATTCGGTTTTTGATTATCCTAAAAGGCTGAAAGCCTTAAGGCGGCACCCGGATTTGAACCGGGGGTGGAGGTTTTGCAGACCTCTGCCTTACCACTTGGCTATGCCGCCACAGCAATATTCCTCGAACTACTTTAATCTTTATAAGATATTTTAGTAGCCATAGGACTCCAGTTAAACCATGATAGCATAGGATTCTAACGTAGAGATAGTGGGTTAACTGGAGTTTCTGGTAGTCTTTAGGCGATCGCTAAAGAATTCTGATTACAGGTTGACCATAAATAAGTTATGAGTTATGAGTTATGAGTTTTTATTCCTCACTCCTCAATCCTCACTTCTTGCACCTTGACTTCATCGGCAAAACTACCCCATCGGACAAAGTGAAATGGGCCGGCGATAGAACCCCACAGATGTTCATCAGTGTCTAAATCCCTTCCCCGGTCGAGGCTGGAAAATTCTTTAGCATCAATCTCAAATTCGTTATCCAGATAAGTATTTTTGCCGTCACGAACCACAATGCAGCATTTTCCAGGTTCAACCCTGCCTTTAAAGCTGTTACCTGTCCACTCTACGGCCATATTACAACCTGACATTTTTTCCAATTGGTCAACGGATAAAACTTTTAAACGTTCAGGATCACGAGATGCGCCGTAAAATTTTTGTTCTTCTTTAACCGTGTAGTGTTCAATAACAATGTGGTTTTCTGCCGGAATCAACTTCATTACCCGCATCCGGTAGGGTTGATTGAGCATAAAATCATAAGCTTGTTCAAGAAACAAACTTACTCCTGAGAACAATTCCAACGGAAGGGGACGGATACACACGCGAATGTGGGCATAAAAAGGCGGATTTTCAAAAGCTTGTTCTTGATTGCTAAAGTCAGCTGCCATCCACCGGGCTAAAGTGGCAATATCAGTAGAATGAGTCACGTCGCTTCGCTCCGAATTCAAAATTCAAAATTCAAAATTAATAATCCCCATAAATAAATTTAGAGGCTTGTATCATGAGTCTGTTTCGGTCATTACAAGATGATCAACTAGTTGTTTAAAAATTATCTAGGATTATTTTGAAACTCCCCAGACTAAAAAATTCCGGCTGTGATACCTTTGGTAGCGTTTGCGTATGCAATTTTTCAATTAGATATTACGATCGCTTTGAGTTCCATGCTTAAAATCCCATTGCCTCGGCTACTGCACCCAATTTTGCTGCAATACCCTGTTTAAATTGACTGTGATTGTGTTTAATGGCTGTATCTGGGTCTTTTAGACCATTGCCTGTGAGGACACAAACCACTGTCGCCCCTGTAGGAACTTGGTCTTTCACCTGCAACAATCCGGCTACAGAAGCGGCGCTAGCAGGTTCGCAAAAGATACCTTCTGATGCTGCCAAAAGTCGATAAGCGTCGAGAATTTCGGCATCGGTAACGGCGTGGAAATTTCCCTGACTTGCGGTTTGCGCTGCGATCGCTAACTCCCAACTCGCTGGGTTGCCAATCCGAATTGCTGTCGCTAGGGTTTCGGGATTGGCTACTGGCTGACCGTGTACTAAGGGGGCTGCACCTGCGGCTTGGAATCCCATCATTCGGGGTAAGCGATCGCACTTCCCATCTTGATGATATTGACAAAATCCCATCCAATATGCTGTGATATTTCCCGCATTGCCCACGGGGATACACAGCCAGTCTGGGGCATCACCCAGCGCATCTACGATTTCAAATGCTGCTGTTTTCTGCCCTTCTAGGCGGTAGGGATTGACGGAATTTACCAAAGTCACCGGATAGCTTTCAGCCATCTCGCGGACAATTTCTAGCGCTTGGTCAAAATTACCTTTAATTGCCAATACTTCTGCACCGTACAGTAAAGCTTGGGCTAATTTGCCCAGCGCCACATAACCGTCGGGAATCAGCACAAAGGCATTCATGCCCCCACGCCTTGCATAAGCGGCGGCGGCGGCTGAGGTATTGCCCGTGCTGGCACAAATTACTGCTTTTGCACCAGCTTCCTTAGCTTTGGAAATTGCCATAGTCATCCCCCGGTCTTTGAAGCTGCCGGTGGGATTAAGACCGTCGTATTTTACAAAAACTCGCACTTGTCTGCCAATGCGTTCTGCGATCGCAGGCGCTGGTATTAGGGGTGTGTTACCCTCCAACAGAGTGACAATCGGTGTTTTTTCGCTGACAGGCAAATATTCGCGATAGGCTTCTATCAGTCCGGGCCAGGGTTGGCGATGAGATTTAGCAACAGACAGGCTCAAAGTCACGGGATTTAAAATTTCTTAATGTAAAGGATTGGATATCTTAGAAAGGCTCGCATAGGGAAGGACAGAATCGGGAAGATGAAGAAAACAAATTTTTCTTTATCTTTACTAGTTTCCAGTTAAGAGTCCCCTAATTCCAAAAGAATATTATTTAAGAATATTATTTTTTGTGGTGCAGGCGTTTCATTTTGCCATTTTTATTTTATCAAACAGAATTCAGGAGTCAGGAGTCAGAATTCAGCAATGTTTTCTGTGC
>JAHCSU010000232.1 GCA_023522315.1 Nostoc sp. CCCryo 231-06 | reverse complement strand
TACATTAAGGAGAGATTAGTGGCTGCTTGGTGATATATCTACTGAAGTTTAAAATCGCACAAGCGAACGTGAGTGTTGACATCTATAGAACGTACAGCTTACCCTCAATTTAAGCGTCAATTGACCGCTAAAGAACTTACTGAAATTTACACACCTAATTCTTTAGAAATTGCTTTTGCTTACGCTACGACTAAAGGCAAAAGTAATATTCTTAACTTAGTAGCGCTACTAAAGTCATTCCAGCGACTAGGTTATTTTCCTTCTATAGTAGACATTCCTCCTAAAGTCATTAATCATATTCGCAGCAATTTAAAATTCTCTGTTGATACTGTTTTGGATTATAAAAATCGCAAAACCATGTATCGACATCGAACAGCTATCCGCGAATATCTTCAAGTTAATCAATATAGCCAAAAAGCCCTGCATATTGCTATTAAGGCAGTAAGTGAATCAGCAATTATCATGGATAATCCTGCGGATTTAATGAATGTAGCAATTGCTGAATTGGTTAAACATAGATATGAGTTACCAGGCTTTAATACATTAAATAGGTTAGTCCGTCGAGTTAGAAATATAGTAAATCAAAGATTATTTTCTCTGGTACTGAGTCGCATCTCGT
>JAHCSU010000231.1 GCA_023522315.1 Nostoc sp. CCCryo 231-06 | reverse complement strand
CCGTAAGTCCCCCACTGAATTTGGTACTCCGAATCAGTGGCGGGATATAAGGCGGAAGATATCGGATTGCATCTAAGATTAATTAAATGCATCAGCAAAGACAAATATTAGATGTATGACGAATCAACAATTATTTTATTTCAAGGGGTTATCAGAAAATATATATCATGGTAAGATACATATACCAAGGAGGTGATGTTGAGTGTTGCATAAGGCTTGGCCTGAGCGATGTCGTTCGCAGAGCGTCTCGCAGAGAAGGGTTGTACAAGTTCGTTTGTATCCGTCACAAAAACAGCAAATTCAATTAGCTCAAGCTTTTGGCTGCGCTCGGTGGTGGTGGAACTATGCCCTAAACAAGTCAATTGAGACTTATAAAGAAACAGGGAAAGGGCTGACTCGTGCAGCACTCAACGCATTTCTCCCGACGCTCAAAAAATCTGTTGATACTATTTGGTTGGCTGATTGTTATAGCCAAGTTTTACAAGCTACAACACTTAATCTAACTACAGCATACAAAAACTTTTTTGAGAAACGTGCTGGATTCCCTAAGTTCAAATCTAGGCACGGCAAACAGTCGATTCAATATCCTCAAAACGTCAAGATTGTAGATGGTGATGTCAAGCTCCCAGGTAATATTGGGATAGTCAAAGCCAAAATACATAGGCTAATTGAGGGGAAAATCAAGACTGTAACTGTATGTAAAACTCCATCAGGTAAATACTTTGCCTCTATTCTGACTGAAATAGAAGAGCAGCGCGGTCTTGGGCTTTGCCCAAGTGGAGCGACTGCGGGTGAAAAACCTGCTATTGCAGAGGGGAAGATTTACGGTATTGATTTAGGGTTGAAACATTTCGCTGTTGTAACTGATGGTGAAAAGATTTCTAAATACAATAATCCTAAACACCTTGCCAAGCATGAAAAAAATCTCAAGCGTAAACAGAAAAAATTAGCACGTAAACAAAAAGGGAGTAATTCAAGAAATAAATATAGAAAAGTTGTTGCCAAGGTGTACGAGCGAGTTAGTAATTCGCGGCAGGATTTTCTACATAAACTTAGTTATAAGTTGGTCAGCGATAGCCAAGCTGTCATAGTAGAAAATCTTCATGTCCTCGGCATGGTACGTAATCACAAATTGGCGAAATCAATATCTGATGTGGGGTGGGGAACATTCACCAACTTTTTAGCCTACAAGCTAGAACGCAAGGGTGGAAAGTTGGTTGAGATAGATAGATGGTTTCCTAGTTCTAAACTTTGCTCTAATTGTTTCTATCAGATTGGTGAAATGCCGTTGGATGTCCGTGAATGGACTTGTCCTCATTGTGGCACTTATCATGACAGAGATGGAAATGCAGCCATAAATATTAGAGCAGAAGGCATCAGAATGCTTGCATTGAGCGCAGCCGAAATGATAAAGGCGGAAGGTTCAGCCGTCTCTGCTGTAGGAGGGGAAGTAAGTCCTAAACTTGGGCGAAAGTCTAAGTTTGGGCATTCCCCCGTGATTACAGAAGCCGACACTGTACTTGGTACTCCAAGTCAGTGTGGGTAGTTCAC
>JAHCSU010000230.1 GCA_023522315.1 Nostoc sp. CCCryo 231-06 | reverse complement strand
TACTATAAATTTCACTGATTCGATGGTTAAGGAGGCATTAGAAAATGTTCGCTATCTTGACCTTTTGGCTTGGTCATCTCAAGTTTTTGGTCAGTCCATGCTCTCAAAAAGAAAAACTGTATTTTTGACCTCAATCGACGACACAGTAATTGTATGAAGTTTTTTTAGCAATTTCCCTACAAAGTCAACACCCTAGCTTTATACCGTGCTGCTGTCGATGCTGCTCGATTGGCAGAATGGGAATTTCACAATGCTATATTAGCCATGAAAGAAGTTGTGCGCGGACAATATGGCTCAGATAGCGATCAAGCTCAAGCCATTGGACTGAAGAAAAAATCAAATCGCAAGCGTCCCAGTCGCAAAAAGTCGGTTGCAGTTGCAAGTTAATCAACTTAAACTATGTCAAATGAGTTACATCATACCCCCTCCTCGCTTGCGAGGAGGGGGTTGGGGGTGGGGTTCTTATGTTCCCAAGTGACATACTCCTACACTGATGCAAGCATACAGTGTAGGCTTCTCAGTGACTCC
>JAHCSU010000023.1 GCA_023522315.1 Nostoc sp. CCCryo 231-06 | reverse complement strand
GACAAGGATTTGCTCTGTGCTATCTGGAGAGTTAGTAACTCTCAATGACATTGTGGTAACGAAATTATGGTGCAGATTTTCAATGAATGCGAGAAGTACGGCTTCGATATTTTCGATGATGGCATTTACCACAACGACGTGAAACTGGGCGAAGTCGGATTCAGTCGCGGTACTTGGTGGGTAGTAGGTGCAGCAGAGCAGAAGCGCGTCGCTTGTCAGTCTGCACTTGAAGCAGTGTGGTGGTTAGCAGTCGCACAAACCCCACTTCATGCAGAAACGGCTTCGTGGGAAGAATTGCTAGACAGACCATTTGATGAATTGACAACCGAAGAATGGCGACGATTACGGGAGTATGCGCCATCCACCCAAAGCCGCGAGTTAGTGGCAGCGTAATTACTCTCATTAGAGGAAAGGCGATCGCTCGATATTTACAGCGATCGCTTCTAACCACATTTTCAACATTCTTCATTAAATCAATGCAACCCACAATCTCAATCCCCAAACACTGGGCTTACCCGCGCTTTGCCTTGGAACAGCGCACAAACCAGGGCATTATCCTGGGGCTTTATTACTATCCCTGTGGTACAGAACTGGCTGAACAATTTGGTGATGGTTGGCGTTATGTGCTGATGCCTAACAAAAATTCTGACGAAACACCGTACTTGCAAGAGAATCAAATTCAGCCGCTTACACCAGAAGAATTATTCTCAGAAATTACGGCAGAGATTGAGTTTTATCAACAGCAAATAGTAATTCTGCAACAACAGTTAGCCGCAGTTATCGGAGGTTCCCAAAATGCCTAAGACGGTTGACAACGACTTTGACCGTAGAGCAAACAATTGCTGAAATTTAGATATAGCCCTGATTTAAATATCGCCGATGCTAACACTGCCCTCACTTATTTGATTCTTGAGCTAAACCGGAATTAACAGCCTTGTGGTTAGTACAAAAGCAATCGTTTGAATAAGTGCCTCTTGTTCAA
>JAHCSU010000229.1 GCA_023522315.1 Nostoc sp. CCCryo 231-06 | reverse complement strand
TGGAGACGCTGGAAGTCCTAGAGTAACGCCTTTTACGCAAGCCTTTCGCGTTCCACCAGTGCTTAACCCTGTACGCAGCGATAGCACCACTGACTATTATGAAATTACAATGAAAAAAGCTACGGTGGAAATTCTCCCGAAGCTAAAAACAGAGGTTTGGGCATATAATGGCATTACTCCTGGCCCAACAATTAAACAAACCAAAAATCGGCAATCGGTAGTCAGATTTATAAATAATAGCGTAGGTACGCCTACTTCCGTTCACTTACACGGTATGGCATCGCTGCCGCAATATGATGGCTATGCAGAAGATTTAACTAATCCAGGTCAGTACAAAGATTATATTTATCCAAACAACCGCGCTGCTACATTGTGGTATCACGACCATGCAATTCACAACACCGCTCGCAATGTTTTTATGGGATTAGCGGGGATGTATTTAGTTCAAGACCAAGAAGAACTAGACTTACCGTTACCTAAAGGCGAGTACGACGTACCGTTAGTTATTCAAGATAAGCAATTTAGTACAAGTGGTAAGTTGATATTTGACGATCAAGGGCAAAAAAGTCAAATGGGCGACATTATTTTAGTTAATGGTGTACCTTGGCCCAAAATGCAGGTAGCAAATCGTAAATACCGTTTTCGCGTCTTAAATGGTTCAGTTTCGCGTTCTTACGACCTTGCTCTTAGCACGGGCGAACCATTGATTGTAATTGGTACGGATGCTGGTTTGATGAGTGCGCCCGCCCCCGTTAATAATTTTCGGATTGGTCTTGAACTAAATACATCCCCGCTAATCCCATAAAA
>JAHCSU010000228.1 GCA_023522315.1 Nostoc sp. CCCryo 231-06 | reverse complement strand
TTGTAGTACTTTATCCATAATTGCCCAGCCTTCCACCATCACGATCATTATAGTCACGGAATGGAAAGTGCTATTTTAAGCACCTTCCATTTTTCACGGGTTCATTTTCCACTCTTGCAACTTAAAAATCGAAGGTTGTGGGAATCATATCCACATACTGCGTGTCATTTCTGCTGTCGTTTTCAGGGTTGAGAATCACCCAAAAACCAGGAGTCACTGAGATATTATCGTTCAGGCGGTAGCGATAGAATACTTCGATATGGTAAGCATTATCTCGGTCTTGAAGGATTTCACGTTCAGTAGATCGAGAAGTTTTGCGTTAGCGTTCGCGCAGCGTTCCGCAGGAAAGCTCACCGTACCCTTCTCCTGTCGGAGACGCTACGCGAACGGGAAGCAAGCTACGCGTAGCGTCTCGTAGAGAAGGTATCGCTCTGTTAAAACTTAATAAAATAAGTATTTGTTGGTAGGCTTTGAGCGGTTCCTGAATTTGTAGACAAATCATTGACCTTACCTGTTTTGATGATTGCAAACTTACTATTAAATAGCAAGACTTCACCATTACCAGGCGTTATCCAAGCTTTGCGAGTCTTGAGATTATTCGGAAAAACTAAAAAACTTGCATCGCCACGGTAAGGTGGAATCAGTTTACCTAAAAATGTTTGGCTATCTCTATTGGGAATTGCGTAAGCAGCACTAGAACCAACAAAAATATCAGTGCCATCTGAGTAAATAGTTTTAGGGAAATTGCTATTGCCGTCTCCCAATCCTCCTGTTGAAGGAAGTCTTGTAAGACTAAGTTGCCCACGTTTAACAGTAAATGAGGTTAAATCAACAACTCCTGTGTAAACTTTTGTCTCATCACGAGTTTGGGCAGCATTAGTATATTTATCTGTAGTGATCAAAGTTTGTGTTAAGAGGTCTTTCCCATTCCACCTATAGATTGAATTACCTCCATAAACGGAACCAAGTACGTAGAGTCTATCACCAGAGATGTGTAATTTGTTGAGTCGGGTATCTGCCATGTTGTCAACAAGACTGGCAGGACTGTAACCCCAAAGCTTACCTTGGTTCTTTCCTAGCAAATTTGGCAAACCAAATATACTTGTGCCATTAAAACCCATTCGGTAAAGAAAAGCAATTTGTACTGGAATGCCTAACCGCTTTTGTTGCTGAAAACCACTAACGTAGAGATACTTATTTTTGTACTCAAAATCCATTACCTCTGTTACTTCAAAGCTACGGTTAGCTTTAAAGTTAAGGCTAGTATCATATATCGATAGAGTATTTACAGACTGGTGAATAATCAAGCCATCTAAAAACTTAACTCTTGTTCTTGATGATACAGGACTGTTAACTATTTTTTGGGTAGTTCCATCAGTTTTTATTTTTACTAATCCTGTTGGAACAGCGAGAACATAAGTCTTGCCGTCAATAGCTGCACAGTCACGAGCATCCTGATAAGAGTTTGGAATTAGTTTTTTCCTCCCATCAGCTTCTACTTCCCATACACCCTCAGTATTAATGACCGCAACTTTGCTGCCGTTTACACAAGCTGCTATTGGAGAAGAAATATTAAGATATGTGGCAATTGCGGGGCTAGAATAACTAAACATTGTTATCCCTCTATCTTTTTATTGTTTTTTGATTTGACCTTCATCACTATAGGCCACGCAATAAAAAGTGGACACAATCTGTATCTGGTTACTACAGGTCAATTCAAAACTACTCTGGATTTTCAGCAAGATAGTTTTGATAAGCGATGTGCAACGGCTCTAGTTCTACCTGGAGCAGAACAAGGACTTACGCGATCGCGTGCAGAATGTGTTGAGTGATAACTATCCTATTAGATAGGGTTTTAGCAAAATCAGGTGTCTAACAACCAATGAGAGCAATGTGAATTATGCCAAAGAGAGATGATGTTTGAAATATAATTTAATATTTCCCCGATGCACCCAAGTTCAAAGTACCTTAATTGCAATATTTTGGTAGTATGCAAGTAAATGTTTAAAAATATGGCGCAAGCTTATAGAGACTTGGTATAACTAGATTTCAGCAGTTTTCCCCAGATTGCATTGTAAGGATGTACAAGCTGTGTCGGATGCTCGTCTCTAAACATGAGTCTTCCTTCATTTGCCCACTGAAAAATCCCACCGCTCAAGTTATAAATGCACTTCATCCCAGCTTCATTAAGCTGCTGGGCTAATTTGGCGCTACGGTAGCCAACGGCGCAGTACACAACAATTGGGTTGTCTTTTGGAACTGTTGAAAGTACTGCTAAGTGAGGTGTAAGAGGGTCTATCTGCGTTGCTGTTTCGATATGGCTCACTGCATATTCTGTCTGGCTTCGTGCATCTAGCACTAATGGTCGCGGCTTTCCAGAATCTAATAGCAATAGAGCTAATTCTTTGCTTGTAATTCCCTCAACATTAGGGAATTTCAATCTAATCATAAATTTAATAAACTTAAACATAAGTGATTGCATTTGTAAAAATACTCTCTCATTTTTACAGATTATATTAAAGTTTTCCATTAGTCAGAATTAACACATGTTGCTACAATTTACAATTAACCATAAGGCTGAATTTTAAATTTACGATTTCATCCTAAATTAAGTTTAAAAAAATTGAATGAACGATAATTTGCTGGCTTTAAGGTGTTTAATAAAGTTATTACCGAAAGTCTAGTAGAAGCAAAAACATGAAAGGTTTGAAGAAGTTATCTTCAATAGCGCTATTGCTATGTGCCTTTGTGTATCCGCCCTCATTAGCTGAAGCAAAAGATATTTCTTTAAGTAATGCTCGCAATGAACAAAGCGCTGCACCAGAGGCTAACTTAGTTGGAGATAAAAGTGGAGAGCTTTTAATTGCTCAACGGCGGCCAGGACGATACCGAATGCTCCGACGTCGGCAGATCATCCGACGCCGACAGATCATCCGGCGCCGACAGCCTTTTGGACGATACCAAAATATTCGACGACGCCAGCCTTTCGGACGATACCAAAATATTCGACGCCGACAGGAGTTTAGACAACGGCAGATTATCCAACGCCGACAGCCCGGACGATACCAGATTATCCGCCGTCGTTATTGACGACGACTTATGCAACTAAACTAATGGTTAGTGGTTGAACCACTAACCACTAACTATCGTTACGTTCTAATGAGCTGCTACTACCTCTCCTTCAAGGCGAACTAGTCGGTCTGCTAAAAGTTTCTCAAGGTCTTCTAGTGCCTTGGTGAAACCTTTGATACCCTCGTCTAGTTTGTCAGTTGCCATACGATCGGCAGCGTGCATTTTGTCATAAGTAGCTTTGTCAATGGATATCTTTTCGATTTCCAAGTTTGCTACCTTGGCGGGGTCAAGTTTGCGTGGCAGTTCTCCAACAGTTGCTTGCAATTCAGCCAAAAGTGATGGCGAAATAGTTAGCAAATCACTACCTGCAAGTTCAGTAATTTCACCAAGGTTGCGGAAGCTAGCTCCCATAACTTCGGTTTTATAGCCGAATTTCTTGTAGTAGTTGTAGATTTTGGTGACGGACAAAACTCCTGGGTCTTCGGTTGCTGGGTAGCTATCGCGTCCGGTATCTTTTTTGTACCAGTCGAGAATCCGACCGACGAAGGGAGAAATTAGGGTAATGCCGGCTTCTGCACAGGCGATCGCTTGGTGAAGACCAAACAACAAGGTAAGGTTACAGTGAATACCTTCTTTTTCGAGAATTTCCGCAGCGCGAATCCCTTCCCAAGTACTGGCGATTTTAATCAACACGCGATCGCGGCCAATTCCAGCAGCTTTATACTGAGCAATTAAGTCCCGTGCTTTAGTTAGGGTAGCTTCGGTATCGTAAGACAAGCGAGCATCCACTTCCGTAGACACACGACCGGGAATGATTTGCAAAATCTTTAATCCGAAAGCAACTGCCAAACGGTCAAAAGCTAGAGAAACTATCTGTGCTTGGTTGGCTCCGGCTCCAGCATCTTTCTTCGCTTGGAGTAAAGTTTGATCGACAATTCCCTGATATTCTGGCATTTGTGCAGCAGCAGTAATCAGCGAAGGATTGGTGGTAGCGTCTTGGGGTTTGAACTTTTCAATTGCCTGGATATCCCCTGTATCTGCGACCACAACAGTCACTTGTCGCAATTGTTCCAGTAGATTCTTAGACATAAAATACTCCGTGATGAATGTTACAGGATTTACTTATTCCCCAGTTCCTTACACTCTTTACTCTTCCTTCAATTCCGATTCTGGCAATTTTTCTTAATCATTGCCCAATTTTGCTTACTATCTTCAGCCACAGCCTTATTCTAAGTGCCTTATGCAGAAATTGGCTGTCCAATGGAATGCACTTTGATTAAGCTAGTTGTTCCTGATTTACCAATTGGAACACCAGAGGTAATAACTACTTTATCGCCCTTATTCGCTAAACCCATGTCTACAACTGTGTTCACCACATTGGTAAACATCTCTTCAGCATTGTGGACTGGTGGGATTAGCAAAGCTTCCACACCCCAAGAAAGCGCTAGTTGGCGATAAGTAGTGATGTCAGAGGTGAGGGCAATAATGGGAGAAGTAGGGCGATATTTAGACACCATTCTCGCCGTATTTCCTGATGAAGTGTTACAGAGAATTGCCCGTGAGCCTGTTTCATAAGCGATGCGACACACAGACTCTGCTACAGATTCGGTAACGCTAAGACTGCCTGCTTCATGACACCAAGCATGTCTGCTACCCTCATCTAGAGCCTGTTCTGTCCGCACGGCGATATTGTGCATCATCTCGACGGCGGCGATGGGATATTGTCCAACAGCTGTTTCACCAGAAAGCATTACTGCATCTGTTCCATCTAAGATGGAGTTGGCAACATCGGTGGCTTCGGCGCGGGTGGGATCGGGGGCGCTAATCATCGACTCTAGCATTTGGGTGGCTGTAATCACCGGCTTGCCAGCCCGATTGCAACGACGAATAATATCTTTTTGAATTAAGGGTACTTCGTGAATTGGTACTTCTACCCCTAAATCGCCACGAGCAATCATAATTGCGTCGGCAACGTTCATAATGGAGTCAAAACTCTCTACTGCCTCTGCTCTTTCGATTTTGGCAATTAAGCGGATGGAAGCACCAGCAGCTTCAATCATTCGCTTGGCGGGTTCTAAGTCTTGTGGCGATCGCACAAAGGACACCGCCACCCAGTCTACACCCAACTGAATCCCAAAGCGGAGATCCAGCAAGTCTTTTTCGGTGATCGAACTAACAGGTAAAGGAGTTTGTGGTAGGTTTACTCCTTTGTGCGTGGAAATTAACCCGCCAATTTTTACTTGGGCGCGAATGCGATCGGCATCACGAGCGGTAACAATCAACTTGACGCGACCATCATTAATCAAAATCGGTTCACCTGGTCGCACCATTGCGAACAAAGTCGGCAATGGTAAGGGTAGTTCGTCGATACTCTCACCCTTTTCTTGCAAAACAAAGGTGACTTCAGTACCAGCTTCTAAATTTAACCCTTCTGGTGGTAAAGTTCCCAAACGAATCTTCGGGCCACACAAGTCTTGCATAATTGCGATCGGCTTTTGCTGCTCATTACTAATTTGCCTGAGATAGTGAGCAGTTTGGGCGTGGAATTCATAAGCGCCGTGGGAAAAATTCAGCCGCGCCACATTCATTCCAGCTTTTACTAAGGCTTGCAGCTTTTCGGGTGCAGATGTAGCTGGCCCAACAGTACAAATGATTTTGGTTCGACGCATAGGGATTAGGGGTTGAGGAGTAACCTGCAAATTTGGATGGTTTGTGCGATCGCCCAGCCATCCAAATTAACATGTGCTTCATATCACTGGGTTGGTAAGTAAAGATACTAAATTACGTTTTATTTTCGGAGTATTTCCCATTTCACCCAAATCCCAAAAGTCAAGGGCCAAAAGTCAAAAGTTAATGACCAATGACCAATGATTAATACTTCGGCTTCGCTCAGTACAAGTGACTAGTGACCAATCAAACCACAGCAACTGTCGATGCGAGTTTTTCCTTTTGTGACATAGACAACATCAGGTCAATCACGCGATTCGAGTAGCCCCACTCGTTGTCATACCAGGCAATTACTTTAAAGAAGTTGGAATTCAACTCAATCCCAGCACCTGCGTCGAAGATACTAGAATGGGTATCGCCTTGAAAATCTGTAGAAACTACTTCTTCATCTGTGTAACCCAAGATACCTGCTAGAGAACCTGCGGCAGCTTCCTTCATGGCAGCACAGATTTCTTTATAACTAGTGGCTTTGGCAGTTTTGAAAGTTAAATCAACTACAGAGACATCGGGAGTCGGAACTCGCAAAGCCATACCAGTCAATCTACCCTTCAATTCTGGTAAAACCAACGCTACGGCTTTAGCTGCGCCTGTGGAGGAGGGAATAATATTCTGGCTTGCACCTCGACCACCCCGCCAGTCTTTCTTGCTGGGGCCGTCTACAGTTGGCTGAGTGGCAGTCATGGCATGGACTGTGGTCATCAACCCTTCAGTCAACCCAAAGTTGTCATTGATGACCTTAGCTATGGGAGCTAGACAGTTTGTAGTGCAGCTAGCATTGGAGACAATTATATCCTTGCTGGGGTCAAATAAGTGATGATTGACACCCATGAGTAAGGTAGTAACTCTATCTGGATCTTTGGTGGGAGCAGAAATTACCACTCGCTTTGCACCTGCCTTCAGGTGGTTGGCGGCTCCTTCGTAGTCAGTGAAGAGTCCCGTAGCTTCTACGACATAATCTGCACCTAATTTTCCCCAAGGTAACTCTGCTGGGTTTCTCACCGACACGCAAGGAATGAAGTGCCCGTCAATGAGGATACCATCTTCCTTAGCCTCAACCTTGTGCTTTAATTTGCCGTGGGTTGAGTCGTACTTTAATAGGTAAGCGAGGTTATCTGGTGGTACTAGGTCGTTAATGCCTATAAACTCAATGTTGGGATTATCGATGCCAGCGCGAAGCACAAGTCGCCCGATTCGACCGAAGCCATTGATACCAACCTTCAATTTAGTCAAGATTAAACCTACCCTTGTGGAAAGTTGAACAAAAGGAGAAAGTTAAAAGTCAAAATAGATTGCCTTTTACTCTTTACTCTTTGATCCTGACAGTATCAGTCAGCTAAGGCATATTTACTTGGCATATTTTAAGGATTGGGGCATTGGGCATTGGAAAAAACCCCATTTATTAGGTTGTTATATTACGCGATGTGCAACTTATTCTTAGAACCCCACTTCCATTCCTCTCCCCCACTCCTGAGAGGCTTTGATTCTTGCTCCCCTTCCCTT
>JAHCSU010000227.1 GCA_023522315.1 Nostoc sp. CCCryo 231-06 | reverse complement strand
CGAAATACGCAACTACGTTGCTGTTTCTCAGGGGTTTTCAGCATTTTCCTTATAATAACTATGTACCAAGGACAAATGACTAATGACAACTGACAAAGGACAAATGACTAATGCCTTATATTAATGTTCGTGGCGTTGAGCATTACTACGAATGGGTGAAAAAATCATCTGGTTCTTTGCTGAAACCAGTGATGATTTTTATGCACGGTTGGGCTGGTTCGGCTAGATATTGGCAAAATACTGCTGATGCTTTATCAGAGCAATTTGATTGTTTGCTCTACGATATGCGGGGATTTGGCCGTTCTGGTGGGAAGCCAACCATAGCCGAAGCAAGTGAAGCTGTTGCCGAATCTGAGTCCCCGCAGGAAGAATCACAGGCAATCAGAGAGTTAACCTATGAATTAGAAGAATACGCTGATGATTTGGCAGCTTTGTTAGATGGGTTGCATATTCAGCGTGTTTATATCAATGCTCATTCAATGGGCGCGTCTGTTGCGACTTTATTTTTTAACCGCTACCCCCAACGAGTAGAACGAGGAATTTTAACCTGTAGCGGCATTTTTGAGTACGACGAAAAATCCTTTAGTGCCTTTCATAAATTTGGTGGCTATGTAGTAAAATTCCGTCCCAAGTGGTTAAGCAAAATTCCATTTGTTGACCAGATGTTTATGGCGAGATTTTTATATAGTTCAATACCACATTCTGAGCGGCAAGCTTTTTTGCAAGATTTTCTCGAAGCAGATTACGATGCAGCTTTAGGGACAATTTTTACTTCCGTTAGTAAGGCTCAATCTGAAGTGATGCCACTTGAATTTGCCAAGCTGACAGTGCCAACTCTACTGGTGGCGGGGGAGTATGACAAAATTATTCCAGCCGAGATGGGGCGTAAAGCAGCTGCACTTAATGACAAAGTGGAATTTGTGATGATTCGTAACACAGCACATTTTCCGATGTTGGAAGATGCTCCAACTTATATGCAACTGGTGCAAGAGTTTTTGCAAGTCTCCATACCAGAACCCCAGGTGTGATAAATTGTGGGATTTCTAAGAAATAAATTCGGCAACAGCGTCATACTGGTCAGGATGTCCGATATATTGCAGTAACAAAGCTGGATCTAAATTTGGTAAGAAACCACTACGGTTTACTTCTTCATACTCGCCAGATGCGTTTAACCGGAATATCTTTATTTGGTCAGATTTCCAGAACCAAACTTCAGGTACTTTCTTGGGTTTAAATAGTTTTTTGCGGTTAATACTGCCACTAGTAACGATAATTTCAATAACAATATCTGGCGTCTCTTTATTGCTGCCAATGCAGTAAGATTCATCTGGAGTACCAGAAGCATAGCCAGGTTCTTCGAGAGTGAAACCACCGCGTCCGTAGAACCGGATGCCGAACTCTCTCATGTAAGCTTCTAACAAATAGCCAAGAGTTCTTTTGACGTACTCGTGTTTTTCACCAATGGGTGACATAATTTCTAATATCCCTGACAAATAAGAGAGTCGGACATTGGGGTTGTCTTTTAACTGTGCCTCTATGCCTTTAAATTCTTCCCAAGAAACATCAGCGACGGTTACAAGTTTCTCTTGTATGGGATGGTCTAGAAGTGGAATACTCATATCGCCTCTCAACAGTTGCTTTATTGATTGATGAGTAGGTGAATCAATATAGATGTTTTTACCCCTCTCTTAATTATCTTTGAATTAACTCAAACCCAGTTCTCGTTTTAGCAAGTTAATTGAGTTAGCGCCGATATAATTTTCAACCTTAATCAGCTTTGGTGGACGAATAATGTCTTCATCGGCTGCTTGCACGGCTGCTTGCACTGCCGCAAAACTGGCTTGATCACTTATGATTACCTCAGCCCGTTTAACCATAGCCTGAAGTTTATAAGTATCTTTTGGTTGCGAAGTCATTACTAGTAGTTCATCTCCTCGCAGACCGTGAAGGATGACTTCTGCGGCTCGGGCAATCCCGGAACTGAGGCTAACTATGCCAACACAGTTTTCTTTTGGTAGGGTTTTCAAGAGGCTGAGTTCTTTGCTGTAGTCGTAGATATCCAGAGGAATTACCCGTGCAGCTTTAGGAGCTGCGATCGCTTCCACATTACTGATAAAATACCGACTTGTGACTACTGTCGCAGAGGTAGTTTTATCTAACACAGCTGTTAATTCTTCCATTGCTACCAACTGGACTGGTATTTTTAGCGATCGCTCTAATTCATAGACCATCAACTCACCAGCACCCATGTCATAAGATGGAACTGCAACCAGTACCCGCGCACTACAACGCAAGCGCCAGTCAATTTCTGCTAAAAATAGCTCTCTGGCTTGATTGAGTGAACATCCTTGGGTGAGCAGATCATCGAGTGCTTTCTGGACAACTTGATATGCATCAGGATTTTGTTTGAGAATTGGTGATTGCAGCCTGCTACCGCCCTCATGACCTTGGGGACGAACATAAATTCCTGAACCAGCCATACTTTCAACAAATCCGTCTTCTTCTAGTTGACGGTAAACTTTGCTAATGGTATTACGGTGTAATCCAGTTTGCATTGCTAATGCCCTTGTGCTTGGCAATTTGTAAGCAGGGGGATATTGCCGAGAAGCGATCGCAAACCGGATTTGATTAAACAGCTGGGTTGATGCGGGAATTTCGCTGTCTGGCTGAATACGGAATTGAATCATCAGCAAACCTCCTGAATACTGAATACTGAATACTGAATACTGAGTGGGGACTTGTACTGAGCGAAGCCGAAGTAGTGGGGAGTGGGGAGTGTTGGTTTACTACTGAGCACTCATCACTTTTGACTCAGCTCTCCTTTCGTGATCGGCTGCATTTGCTACATGTCAAATATTTTATTTACACATGAAGTTTTTCTGGTACAAATTTCTAATGCGCTCCTATTGGTAATTGATAATTTAATTGAAAATAACCTGGGCATACTGGCATAGTTATATCAAATAAACACACGGTTAATCATATAGCACTGGTAAAAATTATTATGACAGAGCAAGCAATAATTACCACAACGGTTAATCTTTTGCAAGATAATATTCAAGTGTCTGCTTATCTGGCAGAGCCAAAAGAATCTGGATCTTACCCAGGAGTGGTGGTATTACAAGAGATTTTTGGTGTTAACGTTCACATTCGGGATGTTACAGAACGAATTGCCAAACTTGGATATGTAGCGATAGCACCTGCACTTTTTCAACGGGCTGCTCCTGGCTTTGAAACCGGATACACACCCGAAGATATTGAAACGGGCAGAGGCTACGCTATGCAAACTCAAGCATCAGAGTTATTGAGCGATATTCAATTAGCAATTGACTACCTCAAAAATCTGCCCCAAGTCAAAAAAGATGGCTTTGGCTGTATTGGCTTCTGCTTTGGCGGTCATGTCGCATATCTTGCAGCCAGTTTACCAGATATTAAAGCTACGGCTTCCTTCTATGGTGCTGGAATTACTACTCGCACACCAGGAGGTGTAGCTCCCACTGTTACCCGCACCAGAGAAATTCCAGGCACTCTCTATGCCTTCTTTGGCACAGAAGATGCTAGCATTCCACCCGAACAAGTAGATGAGATTGAAGTAGAGTTAGAAAAATATAAAATTCCTCATCGTGTGTTTCGCTACGATGGAGCTGATCACGGATTTTTCTGTGACCTTCGTGCCAGTTATAATCCTAAAGCTGCTGCTGATGCTTGGGAGCAAGTCAAACAACTCTTTAGTCAACTGAACTGAAGCATACACAGCCAAGTTCGTTTTTTGTTATTTGTCATTTGTCATCAAAAAGCAGAGATAAAAGACAAAGGACAAATGACAATCTAAACTCCAGTTGCACCATATCAAATAACAATTAATCTTCAAAAGTCATGAATTCCGAATCGAAACTTTCTCAAACAGCCAATTCGCCGTTTACAATGGACGATTTTGCCAAAGCACTAGAAAAACACGACTACCAGTTTCAAAAGGGACAGATTGTACATGGCAAAGTGTTCCAACTTGACCATGATGGGGCTTATGTCGATATTGGTGGCAAGTCGTCAGCTTTTCTACCGCGCGATGAGGCTTCTTTGAGAGCAGTTACCGATTTATCGGATGTGCTGCCATTGCAAGAGGAAATGCAGTTTTTGATTATCCGAGATCAAGATGCAGAAGGTCAAGTCACCCTTTCTCGCAAGCAGTTAGAAATTCAGCACATCTGGGAACGATTGGCGGAAATGCAGGAGAATGCTCAGACTGTGCAAGTACGGGTTATGGGTGTAAATAAAGGTGGTGTCACTGTCGATATTCTCTCTCTGCGTGGGTTTATTCCGCGATCGCACCTGGCAGAGCGTGATAATTTAGAAGCACTCAAAGGTCAAAATCTGACTGTGGGCTTTTTGGAAATTAATCGTAACACCAACAAACTCATCCTTTCTCAGCGTTTAGCAACTCGTTCTAGCAACTTCAGCTTATTAGAACTAGGTCAACTGGTGGAAGGTAAAGTTACTGGCATCAAGCCTTTTGGTGTGTTTGTCGATTTAAATGGTATGGGGGCATTGCTTCATATCAAACAGGTAAGCCAAAAATTCATTGATTCTTTAGAAAAGGTATTTCAAGTTGGTCAGCCAATTAAAGCTGTCATTATTGACTTGGATGAGGGTAAAGGGCGGGTTGCTCTTTCTACCAGAGTTTTGGAAAACTTCCCTGGCGAAGTGCTAGAGAATATGGATGAGGTGATGGCTTCGGCTGAGGCGCGTGCTAATAGGGCTAATAACAAAGCTGCTGAATAGTTTTGAGGTGGGGTGCTTGCATAAAGTATAAATAGTGCGTCACCGATAGCGCCCAAAAAAAGAACCCCACCCCCAACCCCTCCCCGCTTGCGGGGAGGGGTTGGGGGTGGGGTTGGCCGGGTTTAATAAGTAATCAAGCGGACATGATATGAGCCGTCGAATTTACGATAAAACAAGAATTTCAGTCAGCTTTAGATGACTTTCGCTATGAGCCGCAGAATTTATTCTGAGGCGGACGTGTGGGCAATGCCAATATTCTGCAATGATGCAAATACGTGAGTCTACAATCTCACGTTTGAACCCATCACCCGCCATAGGTTAGAAACCTACGGCTAATAGCGAAAGTCCTCTGAAGAGGACTAAACAAGAATTAATTAGCCCCCAGTGCCAGGTATCGGATCTTTGAAATATTGATTAACTCGTAGAAAACAAACCTGTTACAAATATTTATAAAAGTCTGAGGTGCTTAAATATTAAGCTCACAAGTCCCGATGCGAGAAAAAATATCCACCATCCACGACCATTCAAAAATATAAAAATCAAATCCCTCCCCATCCCAATCAAATTCCCATCCCTCCACCTCCCAAATCCTTGGGAGGTGTCCCTCTGCTGCTGAAGTGTTAAAAGGTACATCAGAAGAATTAATCCAGTTTCCTTCTACTCTCCATCCTACGCGATCGCCAAATTTCTCCCAAGCTTCTTCATAATATTTACCGTCTACCATTCCACCAACGCTTAGATAAATTTTCTTCTGAATGCTGAAGCTAAAGCGTCCATCACTATATTTTGCCCAAAGTTGGTTAATGGTGCGTAAGTCAGTACAGGGAAAAATACTTATGGATTGAGTAAAACTGTTTCCCTCTTTACTGCCAGATGCCTTGAGCATGACAGCTAAAGTTTCCTCATCCGCTTCTTTCCACTTGCCTGCTGCTAGCAAATCTCGCAATCGCGTGTAGTTTAATCCCTTCTCAGAACTGAGGTCATCGGCTTGAATTACTGGCTGTAGCTTTGGCTTTCGCTGTGGCGGTTTTCCAGTAATACCCCAAATTAACTGCTCCATAGCCTCAGAATCTGTCCGAAAGTCAACCCACGTATGACCCTTAAGAAAAATTGGGAGTTTAGGCTGCTGTGGTGTATTCCCAAGCAAAACGGGAATCACGGGACATTTTCTCTCTACAAATTCGTTTAAAAAAGCTCTCATCTCTTGACTTTGCCAGGGGCCAAATCCACTGCTACCTACAAAAACTGCTGCTGATTTAATATTTTCTATTTGTTCTTCTAGTAAAGACTGCCATGCTAAACCAGGACGAAGTTCCCACTTATCTAGCCAAGGTTTAATTCCTTGTCTTGTTAATTCATGAGCAATTTATATAACTTCAGACTTGTCTTTGCTATTGTGGCAAAGGAAGACATCAAACTGATCTTCGTCACTCATCTATAAGTCTCCTTACATCCACTTCTCTATCTCGACAATAATTGCCAACACATTATACTTACTGCTTTAAATTCTTCTTCAACGATTCTAACTCAGCCAAATACTGCGAGGTTTTGCCTAAAAAATAACTCTAATGTAGGTTGGGTTAAGGAACGAAACCCAACATTTTCACGGCTTTGTTGGGTTTCACTCCGTTCAACCCAACCTACAAATCTTCTTAACGTAATTACTTAAGTTACGTCGAATTTAATAAGCAAAATGGCATTTGACTTACTCAAAAGAAGCTTTGACTTTCTCAAACCCTAGTTTGCTTTCTCATTTCAGTGTTTTCCGCAAGCAAAAGAAGCTTTGACTTTCTCAAACCCCAGTTTGCTTTCTCATTTTGGTGTTTTCCGCAAGCAAAAGAAGCTTTGACTTTCTCAAACCCCAGTTTGCTTTCTCATTTGAGTGTTTTCCGCAAGTAAAATGAGCTTTTACTTACTAATTTCAGTATTTTCAGCAAGCAATCAAGCATATTAAGAAAACAATATGCTTAATTGCTGACTCATTTCAGTAATTCACGCACTCGTGACAACTATCCCTTTGAGATTACTTTTCTTTATCTTTATCTAATGCTTCCTGGATTGCACGACGGCAAAATTCTGGAGGATCGTCTTTGGTAGATAGTTCTTCCTTCATAGTTTTGGTAATGCGTAGGTTAATTCTTTCTGTTAATGATTCTTCTCTATTTGATTTAATTGGTTGTAAATTTTGTGGGTTCCCTTTAGGATTAGGCATTATTGAGAAATATAAAGAAGACTTGATTTACTTGGTGCCAAAACAATAGATTGTTTTTTAGTGGTTGCAACAACTTGCCGGAAGTACAACCACCAATATCCAATTCAAAAAATGGACACTACTATTTTATGTTCACGCGTTCCGAACTTGAAATCAAGACGATAAAAGAATTACGCGATTTGTGTCGTAGATACGGTGTAAAACCTACTGGGAATGCAGGCTACAAAACCTCGTACATCGTAACTCTGATGGCATTTCCACTTTTAGCGCTGCAACAAATGAAGCTAGGTAAAGGGTTAAAATCCCCTAACTTTAACGCTATCCAGGTAATCAGTTCTGCGATTGAGGAGATGAATTCACCCACAGATGAGCAAGCAGCACTGATTCGCATCACTTTAGAGGGCAGAAAAATGAGCTATCCTGACCGATACCGATACCAGCAAGAGAATCTGCTGAACTTGCACAAGGCTAAGATGTCGCTTGAACAAGCTGTTGACTTGTTGAGCCAGTAAAACTAATCCCATTACCCCATCCCCTGCATCTACAAAAATGTGGGGGATAATTTTTTGAGATTAAGATAAATAAGGTGTGACTTATTGGCTAATAAAGACCTAACCCCCAGCCCCTTCCCTACTAGGGAAGGGGAGTAAGATTCAAAGCCTCTCTCCTTTTAGGAGAGAGGAATGGAAGTGAGCTCAAAGTGTATTGCATACAAACGAGCGAACCCCTATATAAACCCTGTAACTATTCAATTTAGGTATTTATATGTTTCTAGTAACTGGAGCAACGGGAGGAATTGGTCGCAGAGTTGTGCGACTCCTCCGACAACGAGAACAGTCTGTGCGGGCATTTGTCCGCCTTAGCTCGCGCTACAGCGAGTTAGAACACCGGGGTGCAGAAATCTTTATCGGTGATTTGCTGCACGAAAAAGATATTCAAAAAGCTAGTCAAGGTGTGAAGTATATTATCAGCGCCCACGGTTCTGATAGCGATGCTCTATCTTTAGATTACCGCGCCAATATTGAACTAATAGACCAGGCCAAAGCCAATGGCGTAGAGCATTTTGTCTTCATTTCCGTACTGGGAGCCGATCGCGGATATGAAGACGCTCCTGTGTTCAAAGCTAAACGAGCAGTAGAACGATATTTGGCAGCTAGTGGCTTGAATTACACAATTTTACGCCCAGCTGGATTAGCATCTAACTTGCTGCCATTAGTAGAACGATTTCGGGAAACTGGATTGTATCTGCTGATTGGCGATCGCAAAAACCGTACCTCAATTGTCAGTACTGATGATTTAGCAAGGATAGTGGTGGATTCTGTGACAGTTGAAGGCGCTCGCAACCAAATTTTACCAGTGGGAGGCCCGGAAATTTTATTACGAGAAGATATTCCCCGGATTTTTGGTCGGATATTCAACAAACAACCAGTAATAATTAACTCACCACTATTTGCCGTTGATGGGTTACAGAGTGCATTGGGTTTAATTAATCCCCAAATCCAAAAAGCTTTGGGAACTTTTCGCACATTGCTAGCAAATGAGTTTTTCTGTACAAAAGATGAAATTGCCAATTTGGAAGCGATTTATAACTTCCATCTGGAGACATTAGAAACCTTTTTGCGGCGCTATCTAGCAGTTTGAATTAAACACAAGTCATTTGTCATTTGTCATTTGTCATTAGTGAATAATAAAGGACAAATTACTAATGACAAAGGACAAAGAACAAAGGACAAAAATGAAATCTTCCCTAGCTGTAAATGCTGCTCAAGCACGTCAGACAAAAGAGCGATTCGCCCAACCAGAGGAACAACTCACTTATGAATTGGGGAAAGCGGTACAGGAATTGCCACCCCTGTACACGAGATTATTAGCGGGAACGATGACTGCCATCGTATTTGGAACGATCGCCTGGGCGTACTTCTCGCAAATAGATGAAGTAGCAACAGCACCAGGGGAATTAATTGCTTCCACACAGGTAAGACCGGTGACATCCTTGGGTGGGGGGTCAATTGTTGCTGTTAAAGTGCGAGAAGGCGATCGCGTTACTAAAGGTCAAATTCTGGTTCAAAAAGATCCAGACTTGCAAATAACCGATGTTTCCCGCCTAGCCAAATCTTCTAGATTGATTCAGGACGATTTGCAACGTTTGGATGCAGAACGCACCGGAGGCAAAACTACTGGGACTAAAGTACAAGATGAACTTTTAAGTTCTCGCCTGCAAGACTTCCAAGCGCGTCAAGCAGGGGCGGAAGCAGAAGCAAATCGCCAAATAGCACTTATAGATCAAGCCAAAGTCCGCTTGACTCGGTTGCAAGACAACTTAGTGAATGCCAAAAGCAGCGTTACCAATGCCAAAACCAACCTTGCTAACGCAGATAGCATCCGAATTAAAATTGAAAGTAATTTGGCATTTGCAGAACAAAGGGAAAAAAGCCTAAGCACCTTAATGATTCCTGGTGCTGTACCTCGTGTCGATTACTTGGATGCCCAAGAAAGATTAACTCGTGCACAGACAGAAATCACTAGAGCACAAGACGAAGTGATTAACGTCCAAAATAGAATCACAGAGGCTCAAGATAAAGTCACATCATTAGAAAAAGATATTGCTGCCCAAGTCCAAGAAATTCGCCAAGCAGAACAAGCTTACAATGCTGCACGCAGTCAAGCCCAGCGTGTAGCATCAGAACGCCAAAGTGAAATTTTGACCCAGTTCAACAAGCGTAGAGAAGAACTGACAACTGTTCAAGGTCAATTAGAGCAGGCGAGGAAGCAGCAAGCTTTAGAAACGATTGAAGCTCCTGTTGCCGGTACAATTTACAGAGTTAAAGCCACCAAAGGGCCAGTGCAATCAGGTGAAGAATTGCTCTCAATTTTGCCGGAAGGGGAAGAAATGCTCCTAGAGGTGAAAGTTCTCAACCGCGATATTGGGTTTATTCGTCAAGGAATGAAGGCAAAAGTAAAAATGGCGACTTTCCCCTTCCAGGAATTTGGCACTATGAATGGGGAAGTTATGCAAGTCAGTCCAAATGCAATTGTTGATAAAGAATTAGGCTTAGTTTTTCCCACCAGAATTAAGCTAAGTAAACACTCAGTTAACGTGCGGGGTCAAGAAGTAGAATTTACACCAGGTATGTCTGCTTCAGGTGAAATTGTCACTCGTAAAAAGTCAATTTTGACATTCATCACTGAACCTGTGACGCGGCGGTTCAGCGAAGCATTTTCCGTTAGGTAGGTTTATAGCCTCTGCTGTTTATAGCTAAAAAGCCTAATTTTTAGCTATTAGACATCTAGTGATATTATGTCCGCCAAATTCCCATAATAAAAGAACCCCACCCCCAACCCCTCCCCGCAGACTCTTAGGGGAGACAAAGCACAGCTTTGGCGAGGTGGGGTTTTTCGGGTTTAATAAGCAATCAAGCGGACATGATATGAAATTAAATATGCATTATCTAGAACCCTTGTAGAGACGTAGCAATGCTACGTCAAAACAATTCTTTTTCACCAAATGTCTATTAGCCTGGAACTAAAGTTCCAGGCGGGTGAGTCAAGCCTTCAGTTAAGCTATTTCTAGGCTTTTGTTGATACTGGTTTAGTTTTGGTAAACCAAAGCTTTCAGGAAGAATTTAATTATTTTTCATATTTAATTACATTACTTCATCAAAAAAGTCATTTAAACCTGCAACTATTATTAATATTATTTTAAAATTACCGGCAATAGAGGTGTGCTTAATGGCTAGGTCAGCACTAATGGTATCTTTGCAACGGGCTTATAAAATTGCTAAGGCATCGCTCAAAACTGGCATTCCCACCGATGAGATAGTTGATATTTTAAAACATAGAACCACTCGTCGCCGCTTACTTTATGGGGGTTTGGGATTAGCAAGCGCATTAGCTACAGCTACCTGGCATAATGGACGTGATTCTACGGCTTTTGCGACAATTCCCAAAGTGCTGGTAGTGGGTGCGGGAATTGCTGGTTTAACTGCTGCCTACCGCTTATGTCAAGCTGGGGTTCCTGTAGACATCATTGAGGCGAGGAGCCGCGTTGGTGGTCGGATACGTAGTTTAGCCAAGGCAGCAGGTACTGGCGTGACTGTAGAGCTTGGTGGAGAATTCATTGATACAGATCATACGAAATTGCGATCGCTTGCTGAAGAACTTGGTTTAACAATAGTTGATTTACTCGCTACTGATAAAGGATTAGTACCAGAAACATGGTACTTTCAAGGGCGCAAAATTCCTGAACTAGAAATTATTAATTACTTCATTCCTTTAGCACAAAAAATTGAGGAAGATTTAGTTGCTATTGGGGATGGAGATGTAACTTATCGCTCTTACAATCAGGCAACTTTCGCTTTAGATAATACCTCCATTGCAGAGTATTTAGAGCAAGCAAAAATTAATCCCATTCTGCAAGAAATGCTGTATGTTTCTTATACTACTGAGTATGGACGAGAAGCAGCAGAACAATCCTGTTTGAATCTAGTGTTTTTGATTGGTACTAACACTGATACATTCTCAGTCTACGGTGAAAGCGATGAACGTTACACCATTCGTGGTGGTAACGACCAAGTACCCCGTCTGCTAGCGGATTACTTAGGAAATGCTATACAAACTGACACAGAATTAGAAGCTATTTGTATCCGTCCCGATGGTCGCTATCGAGTTAGTTTACGGTCTGGGTATAGAACCTTTGATCGTACTTATGAAAGAATTTTGTTGACATTGCCCTTTAGCACTTTGCGTTTAGTGAAGTTGAAAGTCAATTTACCAGCAATCAAAGAGAAAGCGATCGCAGAATTAGGATATGGTACAAATGCCAAATTAATTACAGCCTATCAACAAAAATTCTGGCGCACTAAATATAACTCAACAGCAGCAACATTTACTGATACAGGCTTTCAAAGCACCTGGGAATCCAGTCGCTATCAAAAAAGCCCCAAAGGTCTGATTACTAATTTTACTGGTGGTGAACATGGTTTATCTTTGGGCAAAGGTTCAGCAGAATCTCAAGCCGAAATACTATTACCACAATTAGATCGAATTTTCCCCGGAATCAAAAACCTACGTCAAAGTCAAGCCATTCGCGCCTATTGGCCTGGAGAACAGTACACAAGAGGCTCCTATGCTTGCTATTTAGTCGGACAATGGACAGGGATAAGTGGAGCTGAACAAGAACGTGTAGGTAATCTATTTTTTGCTGGTGAACACTGCTCTTTGTCCTACCAGGGATATATGGAAGGGGGTTGTAGAACAGGTGAAGTTGCAGCTCGGAGAATCCTCAAAGATTTAGGTTGGCGAAATATCTCTGCTGAACAGAAAAAACCAATTACTACCAATCGATTAAATCGCTATCATCCCAGGATTCCAAGGAACGAACGTTTTTCTGATGACTATAGCCAAGAGTAAAGGTAATTACCTAGCAGCTTGGCGTTAGACATCGCCTGACCGATTAAAGAACCGACATCATAACTATTAAAGCTAGAAATAGTCTCTGGTGTGAGATATTGTGCTGTTTCTGTAATCGTCTGATCCATTAGAGAACCGACATCATAACTATTAAAGCTAGAAATAGTCTCTGGTGTAAAATATTGTGCTGTTTTTGTAATTCCCTGACCGATTAGAGAACCAAAATTGTAACTATTAAAACTAGAAATAGTCTCTGGTGTGAGATAATTTTTGGCTGTTGCATTTATAGGTAGCAAGTTATTGCTAAAAATCACTTGCTTTGCAAGAGAACTAACATTGGAAATCTTAAAATTAGAGAAACTAGAGATTGTACTTTGTGAACTATTTTCTGCTGTATCTGCGTAGGCGTAGCTCGCACTTCGGCTGCGCTCAGTGACCGTCGTAGACATCGCCTGACTCGGCACAGAGCTAGAAATATTTGAACTAAAGTTTGTACTTTGTGTACTATTTTCTGCGGTTTCTGCCACAATCTGACGGACTTGGGCATCAGTCAAGTTGGGGTTAGCACTAAGCATCAGGGCAACTACACCAGCAACATGGGGAGCAGCCATAGACGTGCCATTATAAGTGGCATATTGATTATTTGGAACTGAGGAGTACACCTTGACTCCTGGGGCTGTGACGTAAGCGATTTCATCCGTTCCAGAGCGGTTAGAGAAGTCGGGCATATTATTATTCTTATCCACAGCCCCAACAGCAATTCCCGACTTGTATGCATAGCGGGCGGGATAACCTGGTGATGAGTCACCATTATTACCTGCTGCCATGACGACAATCACTCCTTTGCTGCTGGCGTAGTTAATGGCTGACTCTAAAGTACGATTGGAAGATGCGCCTCCTAAACTGAGGTTAATCACATTAGCTCCATTATCCACAGCGTAGCGAATACCTTTAGATATGGAACTATAGGAACCAGAACCAGATTCATTTAGAACTTTTACGGGCATAATCTTGGCATCATAAGCAATACCAGTGACACCGTAGTTATTATTTTCTCCTGCGATCGTGCCGGAAACATGAGTGCCATGACCGTTGTTATCTAGGGTGTTGTTGTTTTTATCAGAGAAGTTCCAGCCGTAATTATCATCAATATAGCCATTGCCGTCATCATCTATACTGTTACCCGCAATTTCTTTGGTATTCGTCCAGATATTATTTTTTAAATCCTCGTGGTTATAATCAACCCCAGTATCTACAACAGCAACAATAACGCCTTTACCTGTGTATCCCTGTGCCCAGACTTCTGGTGCTTTAACAAGGTCTGCTCCCCAATTATTGCCACCAAGATCAGCAACATCAGTAAAGGTATTCTGACCAATACCTCTAGCCACTGCTGCTGCTCCATTAATCAAGCCATAGCCATTGGTGGAGTTATAATTTTGAGCGCTAAAAGCATTAGTAGTAGCGTTATTGCTATTTTCGGAGTCACCATCATTTAGCAATTGCACATCAGCATCGGCTGAGTTGTAGCTACTACGTCTGCTGAAGTTGAGGCTGTAGTCATCTTTTGTATTAAAGCTATCTAATGAGGAGATTGAAGTGACATTTAGCTGTTTATTTGACAACACATTGTTATTAACATCATCAATCATCATAATTATTTTTTCTCAAAGATAGTAATTGTTTTTTGACAGGTTGAAGCTTTAAAATCTTTACAAGAAGATTTCAATGTGTGAATAAGCCCCATTGTCAATAATTACTATGAAATTTCATAAGAAAATGCTAATTTTATTACCAAAAAACATTCTGATAAGTGTGGTTTTTATTAAGAGTAAATTGCTCAAGTAAATCTTAAATCTTTGAAGTGTATTAATGGAGACTAACGCAATGAAAATAAAACGTTATGACTATTACTACTTTTAAAACTGCTGCGATCGCTCGCTCTAAACCTATTTACACCAATCAAACTAGAGTCATGGTAATAATTACCATCAGCAAAAATATCAGATGCTTTTGATGATAGAATACTAGCTTTTCTACCAGTAATTTCATTAATAGAGTTACTGTCTTTGGTAGAAAGCATGAGCAGTTTCACCTTGAATATTCAATTAAATTTGCACTATGTAATCACTCAAATCCTTGACGGGAATAGCTTGAGTCTGATAAATATATTAATATAAGACAGGTACTACAAATACACTTAGCTAAAAAACAACCTAATTGATTAAGTAATATTAAAGCTTTTTGCATGGAAAAATTTATCTTGTATTGTAATACGTAAGTAATAACTAATGATATTCAAGTTTACAACTAAATTTAAAAGGCGAATGGACTTGACTACTTAAAATATTTATTTTAGGAATAATGCGATGAACCAATACGGAGTTTTTCAATGAAAACAAAAGTTACAATCTTAGTGGGCACAACATCAGTAATTTTATCGCTGTTGATCCAACCAGCACTTGCAGTTTGGACTGGATTTGTGAATCTGCAACCAGGTGCCATAGTTACCTCAAATCCTAGTTGTGCTTCCTTTCGGACAACTCAGGTGATCTGTGCCGCCAAAGGAACCGACAGTAACCTTTATGCCAATCGGTTTAATGGCAGTTCTTGGACTGGGTTTGTGAATCTGCAACCAGGTGCTGTCGTTACCTCAAATCCTAGTT
>JAHCSU010000226.1 GCA_023522315.1 Nostoc sp. CCCryo 231-06 | reverse complement strand
TACTTCGGCTTACCTCGACTTCGCTCGGTACAAGTCGCTCAGTACAAGTCCCCACCCCCCACTCATTATTGGCATTTGTGGAAGTCAAAACCCGCAGTTCAGGTAGTTGGGATGCAGGGGGAAGAAGCGCAATCACCCCACAAAAGCAAGCAAAAATCTGGCGAACAGCTGGAATGTTTTTAGCCCAGTACCCTGAGAAGGCAGATTATTCCTGTAGATTTGATGTTGCTATTGTCTACTGTCAAAAGATATCAAAAAATCTGACTGTGGTTACAGCAACCCAGAAAGCTCTAGCTACTTCATCAGCCGCCGGATACAAGTTAAAGCTGCAAGAATACATTCTGGCAGCTTTCGACTCTTCAATTGATAATGGTTAATCGGTAATCGATAAAATATTTTGATTACCAATGACCAATAATTTTCTAGCGGCGTTAAAACCAAATAGGATCACGCCAAAGTTTCTGGACAGTAGCCTAAGCCCCGGACAAATTGTTGCCGGAACGCCTCGATTTCATCTCTCTGTGGACTACCATGAGAAACGATCGCAACCTGATAGCGACGCATCACGTCCACAGGGCATTGTCCGGCTTCCAAACTCCAAAGTGCCATCTGTACCCTCATTGGCGGTTCGTAGCTAATTCCTAATTCATTTAGAAAAGCCCGAAAGTCGCCATCTTCTTGGGGCGAGACTTGACCTCTGAGTTTGATCCTAACCACCCAGCCATCAATTTGATGAATTACGGTGACGAAAGAAACTGGTGTCTGGGGTCTAGCGTGCAGGTGTTGAACGACCCTCAGGGTTAGACTGGCATTTGCCAGATAATACAAGTATTCCATGTTTGTTGGTGCTTGGGATCAAAGCCAATCCTACATATATATATTCGTCAATCATTGCCTATTCCCGGTAGGGTAAAAGCCCCCATTTTTAGATGGGGAGGTTTACCCAATTTTTATGTTAATTTTTCCGTGTTACCTAATAGTACCCATCTTATAGTCAAGTCATCAAACTGAACGAAGATCCTTTAAAGTTCCAATATAAGGAAAAGCTCAAACAAGCTTTTTTAAGAGAGTATAAATACTAAATAAACCAAAAACTAGTAGAAGCCAATTTGAAAGATACCTCTCGCCCACAAGAAAAAGATTTTGAATTAGATTGCTCGGTAGCTGGCTATGACTACAAACTACCTCTAGAACTGATTGCCCAAAACCCAGCAGTTCCTAGAGATAGCTCGCGGTTACTGGTGGTTGATTCTTTGACTACAGGCATCGAAACAGCACCCTTGCACCATATTTTCCACGATTTGCCTGGACTGCTGCGCTCTGGTGATTTGTTGGTTATGAACAATACAAGAGTCATTCCAGCGCGGCTTTATGGTCATAAATCCAGTGGTGGTAAAATCCAGGTGTTGCTGTTGGAAGAACGGCAGTATAACTGTTGGTTAGCTTTAGTTAAGCCAGGAAAAAGCTTCAAACAAGGAGCGAAGATTATTTTTGATGTCAGGCAATTAGGGATTGGGGATTCGGAAGATTCCTACCCAGTAAAGAGTCCCGAACTCACGGCTACGGTTCTAGAAACAGACGCAGCAACCGGGGGGCGTTTGTTGCAATTTGATGTGCCAGATGGAAAATCTTTGGTGCAACTGTTAGAGGTATTTGGTGAAGTCCCGCTACCACCGTACATTACTGCCTCAGAAGCTGCTGATGAACAGTATCAGACAGTTTATGCCAAACAACCAGGAGCGATCGCAGCTCCTACGGCAGGGCTACATTTTACCCCAGAATTATTACAAAAGTTGCGCGATCGCAATATCAATCAAGCTTTTATAACGCTACATGTTGGTGTAGGTACATTTCGCCCTGTGGAAGTGGAGGATGTAACTACCCACCAGATGCATGAAGAATGGATTGAAGTCCCCGCCGCTACAGTAGAGCAAATCCGCGCCACTAAAGCAGCTGGCGGTCGAATTATTGCTGTAGGAACAACGGCAGTACGAGCCTTAGAAGGGGCGGCTCAATCTGGGAATTTACAACCATTTTGCGGCAAAACAGACCTATTTATTTATCCCGGCTACCAATGGCGGGTGGTAGATGGTTTAATTACTAATTTTCACCTGCCGCGTTCCAGTTTGCTGATGTTGGTAAGTGCGCTAATTGGCAGACAACGGTTATTGAATATATACAACGAAGCGATCGCTTTTGGATATCGCTTTTATTCATTCGGCGATGCAATGCTAATTTTACCGTCAGCCATCAAGAACACCGATTGATTAATCTCCAAAACTAGCTTTCTACTCTGCCGAAGACCATAATTTCGTTCAAGTATGAAACTGGGGAGTTTCAGGATATTATGTTTAGAGTTGCTGAACAACAGCAACTTTTAATTTGTTCAGATAATTATAATATCCAGTGTGAGGTCAGGTTATGCGTGATTTCATAATTAAGTTTGTCCAAACTATTGGACAGATACTAACTGCTCCAATGCTCATCTTGTTTCTCTTAAGTAAAAATAAAGAAGTAATTATTTTAGATGTAAATCAATGGATAAAGAGGCTTGATCATAAGAAGGAATCTAGTTCAGACTGGGTTAATTTGCTATATTTTCTTTCTATATATCCAGAATTTAGAAATATTTACTATCACAGAATTAAGCAGGGTGACACGATTGGCTTTGTTCTGACGCAGGGTTTCAAAATTTTATATAAACAATGTCCATCCCTTTTTATTTACTCTACTAATATTGGTTCCGGGCTATTTATTCAACATGGATTCAGTACTGTAATTTCAGCAGAGAGTATTGGTGAAAATTGCTCGGTTAGCCAACAGGTTACAATCGGCTATAACACTAAGGGATCACCCATAATTGGTAACAATGTAAGCATCGGTGCAGGAGCAAAAGTGATTGGCAAAATAACTATAGATGATAATGTCAAAGTGGGGGCGAATGCAGTTGTAGTCAAAAATGTTCCCAAAAATTGTGTTGTTGTCGGTGTTCCAGCTTATATAGTCAAGAGAGATGGCGTAAAAATAAAAGAGCAGTTGGTTTAAATTTATTTATTAATAAGGGTGTTTTTGATTTGTAATTTTTCATGCTGTGGTGGGTACTCTGACTTATAACGATCCAAGCATAAGTACAAGTATGCCACTCATGTCTAAAAAATCTCAACCGGAACAGTGGTTACATTGGTTATTTCAGGTGACATTTCACCGAAGCCCTGTTCAGCAAGAATCCTTGCTCAGACTTCTGTTTGCTTCCTCTGCGTTTTTAGTCTTGGCTGCACCGGCAATTACTAATTTTCCAGAAAGCAAGCTGCTAGCACAAACCGCAGTTTCTCAAAATCTCGAAGCAGCGAGCTTTTTCCAGCAAGGAGTCACGCGCTATAACCGCCAAGACTTACAGGGTACAGAATATGCCTTTCGCCAAGCGGTGCAGCAAGATCCGAGTCTTGCAGCAGCACGAAATTATCTGGGTAATATATTCATGGAGCAAAATCGCCTGGATGTAGCTTTACAAGAATATACAGAGGCGATTAAAGTTAATCCCAATTTTAGTGAAGCTTATTACAACTTAGGGTTAGTGTTGCACCGACAAGGAGAAAAAGAGGCAGCGATTATAGCTTATCGCTAGAGTCTTGTGATAGATTCCACAAGGGTAGCAACGCTGTATAATTTGGGTTTGGCGCTGTATGAACAAGGACAGTTTGAGGATGCGATCGCAGCATACCAAAAAGCAATTAATTTAGATAGCAGCAATGCCAACGCTTATTTTAACTTAGCGATCGCCTTGCAACAACAAGGTCAAATCGAGCCTGCGATCGCCACTTATCGCCAAGCCTTGCTGCTAGATCCTAAAAATGCCACTGCAACAATATGGCAAATTTGCTAGCAATTAATGGTCAAGCTTCTGAGGCTATTTCTGTTTATCGGCAAGCTATTCGCCTAAATCCTAAAAATGCCTCAGCCTACTATAATTTGGGAGTCACTTTATATAATCAGGGCGAGATCAAAAAAGCTAGTGGAGTATTAAAACGTGCCCATAACGAGTATCGTAAGCAAGGAAACATTGAACAAGCTGAGAAAATTGAACAGCTAATGCAGCAAATTGCCCAGAAAATTGGGCAACAGCAGCCTCAAGCCAATCAAACAGCTACTACAAGTAATTTAATAGAAACACTTAAGCGACAAACGCAAAATCAACCAGAAACTTCAGCAGATCCTAGCAATCTGCCTTTCTCAGTTGAATTCCAGCCTACTTTAACAAGTCCCGGACAATAAAAAACTCAGAGTTAGAAATAAAAGAAGAAGTTATCCGCCAGTCGTCAGAATTCAGCATCAATTCTGGCGACTGGCGCTTTTATTTTCCTTGATAGTTATAGCGTTTCCTAATCACATGATGTACATCATAGCCCCCTCATCGCTTGCGGGG
>JAHCSU010000225.1 GCA_023522315.1 Nostoc sp. CCCryo 231-06 | reverse complement strand
TTAAAGCATAAGATTACCACAGAAGTCTTAAGAAGCTTAATATCTCAAGTTACTTTCTGATGGAAAGTGAATCAATTACAAGCACTACAACAACAGAAAGAAAAAACTTTTAATTCAAGTTTTAATTTGTTAGGAGGTTTGTGATGCGAATAGCTCAAGTAGCTCCACTGTGGGAGAGAGTCCCACCCCCAGCTTATGGTGGTATAGAGTTAGTAGTGGGGTTATTAACCGATGAATTAATTCGACGCGGACACGAAGTAACTTTATTTGCATCTGGAGATTCTATCAGTCTGGCAAAACTATTGTCAGTTCATCCTCGTGCCCTCAGACTCGATAGCACTATTAAAGATTACAGCGTTTACGAAATGCTGAATCTAGCTTCGGTTTATGAACGCGCAGAAGAGTTTGATATTATTCACTCCCATGTAGGCTATGGGGCCCTGTCCTACGCGAATTTCGTCACAACCCCTACAGTTCACACGTTGCACGGGATTTTTACCCCTGATAACGAAAAGATGTTTAGTTTTGGTAAAAAACAACCCTACGTTAGTATTTCCGATTCACAACGAGAACCAAGGTTAGGGTTGAACTGTATAGCAACGGTTTACAACGGAATTGATGTCAGCAGTTATAATTTCCACGCCCAACCAGAAGATCCGCCCTATTTAGCGTTTTTGGGTAGGATGTCTCCTGAGAAGGGAGGACACTTAGCAATAGAAATTGCAAAACAAGCTGGTTGGCGTTTGAAAATGGCAGGTAAAGTTGATGCTGTTGATGTGGAATACTTTGAGAAGGAAATCAAACCGCACATTGACGGGGAGCAAATTCAGTATTTGGGTGAAGCCAACCATACTCAAAAAAATGCTCTGATGGGAGGTGCAGTCGCAACCCTGTTCCCCATCACTTGGCGAGAACCCTTTGGACTGGTGATGGTGGAGTCAATGGCTTCGGGTACGCCAGTGATTGCGATGAAATTGGGGTCTACTGAGGAGGTAATTTCCCACGGCAAGACGGGTTTCCTCTGCAATAATACTCAAGAATGCATCAGTGCCATTGATCGGGTAATAGAGTTAGACCGCTACGCCTGTCGCCAGTATGTCGAAGACTGTTTCAGCATTGAGCAGATGACTGATGGCTATGAGGCGGTTTATCAACAAATAATAGCAAAACGATTTTCTCAGAATGGTCATTTCCGCAATTTGATTAGTTTAGGTAGCGATCGTACTTAAATATCACATTTGTATAATATTACATCTTTTTAGGGACGCAGATATCTGCGCCCCTACCAAATCAAGCGATCGCCCCATTTGTCCAATGTCTTCGCCTTAACCCCTGGAACTCGTTCTAAGTCTTGTAAAGATGTAAATTTTTGCTGTTGACGGCTAATAATTATCCTCTGTGCTAACTTCTTACCCACACCAGGGAGAGTTGCTAATTCTTCTAGACTTGCGGTGTTGATATTTATTTGTTTAATTGCTTGTAATTGACTTGATGAAGAACTTTTTATCTGAGGACACCGTGTTTGTTCTAATTTAATTTTTTCTTGAATTCCTGGTGGTAAGCCGGGTTTAACTTTGCTATAAAGACGAGCAAATTCTCGCACATAATGGGCAGCGACTATGGGACTTTCAATTACTACAAGCGTCTCATCGTTACCATTATTGGCAGCATCTGACCAATTATGAGAGCCTGTAATTACTGTTTGACTATCAATAACACCAAATTTATGATGCAATAAATCGCCTTTGGCTAATACAGGTACGCCTACGGTTGTAATTGGATTTGGCCAAGGATGGTTATCAACTTCATATTTACATTTGTTACTAAGAGCGACCCCCATCATATCCAATGCCTCGCTATAAGGACGATAGGCAAATTGTGGTTCAATTAAAGCGCGAATTTGCACACTTTGTTCATGGCGTTTTTCTAAAATATTCGCAAGACGCTGATCGGAAAAAACAAATAACGCCATATCAACAGATTTGGTTGTTGAATCTAAAGTTTTTCCAATTAAACCATTACTACTGTTACTCCAAGTTTGAGTGGGAGAAGTCGGTGAAAATTGCACAGTAATTTTGGTGTTACCTAAAGTTATTTGTTTAGGTAAACGCATCGGCTTTTGTAAACCAAATTTACTATCTGGTTTACCTCCTGGTCCATCTCCCCATAAGATGTTAAACTCTTCTGTAAATAAAGATGCTAATTCTGGGCTGTCAATCTGCAATAAGTTATTGGCATTGCCTAAACTGCTAGAATTTGTAAAATCACCATAAGTATCACTTAAAGTAAAATTGGCTGAAGTTATAATTACGATGCGATTATCCACAATCACAAATTTGTGGTGCATCAAACTGCTACCGGCTGAACCATCTGCTTGATCATCTATCCAGGGAATTTTGGCATTTTGCAAAATTATCAAAGCATCTCTTTGATTGATTTCTCCTGGACTGAGTTGATTATCTTGGTTAATATCGATAAATTTGCGAAATTCGTTGTAACGTTCCTGTTCCCTTTTATCTAACTTACTTACTTCAGCAGATGTTAAGCTGCTCCAGGGTTTGCTATAGGTATTTTCTAAAATTATCCTGACTTTTACCCCAGCTTTTTGCCTATCAGCTAGTGCTTGGGCAACTTTGGGTAAACGTAATTCTTGCACCGCCACATCTACTGTAGATTTAGCTTGCGTAATAGCATCGGCAATCTGTTTTTCTAAATTATCTCCAAGGCGAGTTTGCTGACGGTAAGGTTCTTTGTATTCTGAAGACTCGGAATGGTTAAAGTAAACTTGAACTAACGGATCTTGTGGTAAAGGTGCTGGACGCTGATTGAAAGACTGGACTCGTTGACAAGCAGCAAGGGGAAATATCAGTAAAAAGATATATAAAAAATATCTTCGTCTAGAGATAAGTTGCACTGTAATCTGTTAAAAGTGGATTGGGAGTGAACATATTTATCATTCCCAAAATTTTCTGTTTTGAATTAAGTAGAAAAATAACTTTCCAATTAAAGGGAAAAATCCACTGCTAGAGGCATTACAGAGATTTTTTCAGGATTTATCCACTCAAACTGTATATGCTGTCAAGATCAGTTATTACCAACGTGTGTTCTTACCATTCTCGGTTATATGCAAATTTATCTAGATTACAGCGCCACTACTCCCACTCGAAAAGAAGCGATCGCAGTTATGCAAACAGTCCTCACCGAACAGTGGGGCAATCCTTCCAGCTTACATGAATGGGGACAACGGGCGGCAACGGTTGTAGAACAAGCCAGAGTCCAAGTTGCTGGACTAATTAATGCTGTCGATCCAGCATCAATAATCTTTACATCTGGTGGTACTGAAGCAGATAATTTGGCGATTATGGGTGTGGCTCGGTTGTATGCTGTTCCTCAACATATAATTATCTCCAGCGTCGAGCATTCCGCGATTTCTGAAACAGTAAAGTTGCTAGAAATGTGGGGTTGGGAAGTTACGCGCTTGTCTGTAGATGTTAAAGGTAGAGTCAATCCCTTGGATTTAAAGGCGGCGTTGCGACATAACACAGTTTTGGTTTCCGTAATTTACGGTCAAAGTGAAGTAGGGACAGTGCAACCGATCGCAGAATTGGGTAAGATTGTGCGAGCGCATGGTGCTTTGTTCCATACAGATGCGGTGCAAGCTGCGGGACGCTTACCCATAGATGTGCAACAACTGCCCGTAGACTTACTTAGCCTTTCAAGTCATAAAATATATGGCCCCCAAGGTGTAGGGGCGTTGTACGTGCGTCCTGGTGTGGAATTGATGCCCTTACTAGGTGGTGGTGGGCAAGAAATGGGGCTGCGTTCTGGTACGCAAGCAGTACCGATAATTGCGGGGTTTGGTGTAGCAGCAGAATTAGCAGCCGAAGAATTGGCTACAGAAACACCACGATTGATTAAGTTACGCGATCGCGCTTTTGCCCAATTAGCTGAAATTCCTGGTTTAATTCCTACAGGGGATGGCTGCGATCGTTTACCTCACCACGTCAGTATGTGCTTAGAATACGCCGATGGGGAAAAATTTAGCGGTAAAACCTTGGTACGACAGCTAAATCTTGCTGGTATCGGCATCAGTGCTGGTGCTGCTTGTCACAGTGGTAAACTTAGCCCTAGTCCGATATTGTTAGCGATGGGTTATTCCGAAAAAGCCGCTTTGGGTGGAATTCGCATTACGTTGGGGCGTGATACGACTGAAGCTGATATAGATTGGACGGTAATGGTGTTGAAGCAAGTTTTGCAAAGGCTAACACCGGATTTATCTTTAGTTAAGCGTTAAATTAATTGATAGCGGTTCATTATAGTCTTGAAGATGCGATCGCCTTTACGATGTAGAACCCTTCACCACCGTTACATTGCTTGGCAGAACTGCTAATGGCGATCGCAGCACTCTATCACCTCGATCCTCTTGGGCGTTATTGGTGGACTTGTGGGGATTTGGCTTGGGTATCGCGTATCAAAATATCTCGGTTTTATCTGATTGGCGCTCTATATCACTGTCGCCCAAAGCCTTAAACAAGTCTTTTACCAACAGGTAAAATTTTGAGTGTGTGTTCTATGCGATCGCACTCCTAAAATTGGGATGTGAAGCACCTTTGCATTTACTCCTATAAACTTTCTTCCAACAGAAAATTGAAAAATGGGCAAGTAGTCAGGGAATATTGACTGAGCAGTTTTCTGCTACCCTCTAAAAACAACGCTGATAAATAAACCCACCAATCTTTTCCCAAAGAAAAGCCAATCCAACCAAAATATCAGATGAATAGCTACTATTACCCAAAATACAACTTGGTATGAAACCTTCCTACTTTTGTGACGTAATCTTCGTTGGGCGATGAATCCCCCCAACCATCCACCCATAAATTCACATAAATGTAATCTCTTTTCTGATATTCTCCAACGCCCCTGCTTTGCACGAGATTTATCATCCGCGTACAGTGCAAAGGTAACAAAACTCATTACAGGATACAGAATCAGAGGAATTGGGTTGAAAGTCGTCAATGCAAAATGCATTGCTCCTAAACCTGGTAATAAAGATAAAAGCAATACCTCGAACATTAAAGAAGATTTTGCTTTAGGCTGGAATGTTTCTTTCTCGATTGGAGAAGATGAGGCTCTCGGCATAGGTTGGGATACAACTCCCTCAATGAAAGCGTTGCAAGCATGAACTCTTCCGTCTTTACCAACCGTTAGCTGATAGCAAATCACATCACCAACTTGTGGACGATGATTTGTTTCTTTGAGTGCAGTGATATGAAGAAAAACGTCTTGACTGCCATCACTGGAGCAAATGAAGCCAAAACCCCTGTCATCCTTCCATGTTGTTAATTTACCTTTACGCAAAACAGGTTTCATCAAAGACCTTGTTATCAATACTTTACTTTATTTTTAAGGTTCCCATATTAAGACCAAATTATTCATATTCAAATTTAGCAACGCCAAAATCAGAGCTAATACTGAAACAATGGAAGTAATGCTAAAGTGACATATAAACTATGAGTGAACTTCCCAATAGTCTTGAAGATGCGATCGCTCAATCTCGTGTAGCCGTCCAAGCTGCCCTTGCGGATGGCTGTACTCGCTTACAAGTTGAGTTCCTGTTCCCAGAACTCAAGTTTATGCCGGTAGCGGAACAATTTCTGCCACTGTTTACAGAATATGATTCCCGTTTGAAGATTTTCTTTGCTGATGCTGGGGCTGCGGCTTTAGCCCGACGCGATTGGGGTGATGCACCATTTCAAATTTTGGATATCGGGACGGGAAGGGCTGCTTCTTTGCAGACAAAAATTCAGCCAGAGGATGAAATTTTCTTGTTCATCGCCCCCACTTCGGTAGAAGTACCGCAGTTGGAAAAGTTATGTGAAGAAATAGGCGATCGCCCTGTAGTCTTCTTAAATCCCCGCCTAGAAGATTCTGGGGTTGTGGGCATTGGTTATACAGCTAGAAAAATCCGCGATCGTTTCATCAGTACCATTGAATCCGCCTATTACCTCCGCCCTGTAGACGATGAAACCGCCGTATATCGCTGCTACCCAGGACAGTGGGAAGTTTGGCTTGAAACTAACGGCGAATATCAAAGAATTGCCGAATTACCCACCAAACCATCGGGTGATGAGTTGGATCTCATCCTCATGAAAGGACAACCACAAACAACAACAGATGCAACGCCTGCGAGAAAGCCCAGTGTGTTTAAGAGTTTGCAACGGTTCTTAAAGGCGTTGAGTAGTTAGGATAATGCAGAGGTAAACCGCGTCCACCTTGAAAACTGTAGTTCTTTCTGTATGAAAAGAAATAAACC
>JAHCSU010000224.1 GCA_023522315.1 Nostoc sp. CCCryo 231-06 | reverse complement strand
ACTAATGACTAATGACTAATTACTAATGACTAATGACTAATGACTAATGACTAATCTACAAATCTTTCTAGATATTGCTACAGAAGCGGCCTTAGCTGCTGGTGTCATTTTGCAAGGTTACTTAGGTAAATTAGAAGACGCAATTATTGAAAAAGGTCGCCCTGGTGATTTAGTCACCGCTGCTGATAAAGCTTCAGAAGAGGTGATTTTAGAAATTTTGCGCCGCCACTTTCCCGATCACTCTATCCTTGCTGAAGAATCAGGGAAATTAGGTAATCAAGATAATAAATACCTTTGGGCAATAGATCCTCTAGATGGCACAACCAACTACGCTCATCAATACCCATTTTTTGCTGTTTCCATTGGACTGTTAATTAATGGCGTTCCGCAACTTGGTGTAATTTATGACCCTTTCCATAATGAGCTATTCCGTGCTGCTGCTGGCTTAGGAGCAACGCGTAATCGTCGCCCCATTCAGGTTTCGGTAACATCTGAACTGAATAAAAGCTTACTAGTGACAGGATTTGCTTACGATCGCCGCGAAACCTCTGATAACAACTACGCAGAATTTAGTCACCTGACTCATCTTACTCAAGGAGTCAGACGTAGTGGTTCCGCATCGCTAGATTTGGCGTATGTTGCCTGTGGGCGTGTCGATGGTTACTGGGAACGAGGGCTTTCTCCTTGGGATATTGCCGCCGGGATAATTTTGTTACAAGAAGCTGGCGGCAAAGTCACCGCCTACGATGGTACACCTGTCAAAATTGAGTCAGGTAGAATTCTCGCCACAAATAGTTATATTCACGACTCTCTCAGTAGCGAACTTTTACAAGTACCACCACTGTCAGCATGGGTTTAGCAGGTGGGAGGTTTCCCCCCGACTTTGGGTAAACTAAAAAGAATCTAAATGCTGCTTTGGTGCAAAACATCTATATGTCTTTCAAAATAGATCGTGGACTATTTAAATATGATTTCATAGATCATCACGCAGTTTTATGCGTTCCAGTGGATGCGGATGTCAAAGAGATTCGGAAACGCTATCTCAAAATCGCCCGACATTTGCACCCGGATAGTAATTTTACTGAAAGTACTAGTCAAAAAGAGCTAGGGAACGAATTGTTATCAAAGTTGGTTAACCCAGCTTACGAAAAACTGTGTGGCGATCGCACCCGCACGGAATATATTTTAATTTTGTCGCAAATTGGCAAGCGCCTGCTACAAGAATCTACTTCGATGACTCTTAACACCGAGTTGGCTAGACAGTTAGCCCAAACGCCTAATCTCGATCATTTCTATAAAAGTGCGATCGCTAAAATTGGCGAAACCCAATATGATTCTTTAGAGCAAGCGCTGCAAGTCATTGCCCAAGTTAGTGAGTTGAATTTAGTGTATTTAATGCGGAGTGCAAACAAACCATCCGCAGCACTACGGCCACCTGCTCAACCCAAAGTCGAATTAGTAGGTACGCCTCAGTCAAATACATCAACAAATCTACCACCACCAGCACCACCAAAAGAAGACTCGATTGTAGAACAGTATCTTCGTCGCGCTCAATCTTTGATTGATAAAAACCAATTTGCCCAAGCCAAAGTAGAGTTGCAGGATGCCCTGAAGCTAGAACCTAAAAATAGTCACTGTCATAGCTTAATTGCAATGGTGTATTTGAAGCAAAATCAGCTAAAAATGGCAAAAATCCACTTCGACAATACTCTCAAATTAGACCCCCATGACAAAGCGGCTCTGCAATGGAAACCGAAAATAGATAAAGCTCTAGGACAACAATCTAGTGATCATAAGGTGACTTCATCCGCCAATAATGGAGATAAGCAACCAGATAAATCTGGTAGTGGTGGTTTGTTCGGTGGTTTGTTTGGTGGGAAGAAAAAATAATGGTGTATCAACCAGCAGCAGGAGCCAGGGATTTATTGCCCTTGGATGTGGAGAAAAAACGCTGGATTGAAGATAGATTACAGCAGGTGTTTCACCGTTGGGGATATCACAGGATTATCACCTCGACTTTAGAACGCATGGACACTCTGATGGCAGGGGAAGCAATCCAGCGCCAGATGGTGATTCAACTACAAAATGGCGAAGATGATGAATTAGGGCTACGTCCAGAATTAACAGCATCCATTGCTCGCACAGTTGTCACTCGCATGGCAAATGCAACTTATCCGCAACGGTTGTACTACAACGCTAATGTGTTTCGCCGCACTTGGGAAAGTAGACACAATCGCCAGCAAGAGTTTTATCAAGCTGGGGTGGAATTATTAGGTGTTGGCGGATTGTTGGCGAATGCGGAAGTACTACTGTTAGTAGCAGATTGTTTAGCAGCACTAGGGTTGCGGGAATGGCATTTAATTTTAGGTGAAGCGGGAATTACCCGATCGCTCCTGAGTGCGTTTCCTGCTAATTTACAGGATAAAGTTCGCAGTGCGATCGCTCATCTTGACCGCATTACTATAGATACTTTACCCCTAAGTGACAAACTACGCGATCGCGCCCGAACCATTCTGGATTTGCGTGGCCCCAGTGCAGAAGTGTTGCAAAAAGTTAGTAGTTTGGATCTAGATGAAGAACAACGAGAGGCAGTGAATAACCTCAAATCCCTAGTAGAATTACTGGAATCAGAGAAAAAATTTCCCTTAATCCTCGACCTCAGCCTCATCCAGACCATAGACTACTACACGGGTATCGTCTTTGAAGTTGTCAATGATACCGAATCCCAAGCCAGAGTTTTAGGGCGCGGTGGTCGCTACGACCAGCTTTTGGGGCTATATCATCCCCAAGGAGAAAACATTCCCGGTATTGGTTTTGGACTAAGTATCGAAGATTTATACCAAGTTTTGTTGTCTACTCAGCAATTACCACAGGCAACTCCAACGAGTGACTGGTTGGTAGTACCAGAGACGGCTAGCGCTAACGCCTTTGCCTTTGCCTACGCGCAAAAACTCAGAGATTCTACTGATTTAGTGCGCGTAGAAATTGATTTGGGGGGAAGGGATGCAGACGCTATTCGCCAATATGCACGCGATCGCGGCATAGCCAAAATTGCTTGGATTAAAGCTAATGGCTCACCAACCATTGAATCATTGCATTAGTGGGCATGGGGCATGGGGCATGGGGCAAAACAGTTCCTTTTTTCCGAGTAAGAGTCCTGAGTAAAGAAATGAGATTCCCCACTCAGCACTGAACAATCAAAACTTTAACTTGCATATTACCTGGAATTAAAACTCTTTCTTGTGGGGTGGGCAAGATGCCCACCCTATTTATGCAAATTAAAAGTACATTAGCTTATGCTCTTTACGAGCGCTTATTGAGAAGTTACGATTTTGTCAAGTTTTGATGTTTGTTAGTTATATAAAAATCCTACTTGAACCTTGCTAAATATACTGAGACAGTTAACTAAATTTTATCTCGCCAGATAATATTATGACAACACGAGTTTATCGCGGAGTTACTTACACTGTTGAAACCTTGACAGGAAATGACCAAACGTTTCAAGGCACACAGGGAAATGATTGGCTAGAAGCTCCAGGTAGCAATAATCTAATCAGCACTGGTAAAGGTAATGATGTCATTCTGGCAGGTCTTGAATTCGTGGAAATCAAAAATTACACTCCATACGGTGGGCCAGCAATTTTTTACAACTCGCTACCTCCAGCTTCAACAACCGTTGGAAATAACATTATAGACGCTGGATCTGGTGATGATTATGTTGCCGTAGGAAAGGGTAATTACATTGTTGATTTAGGTAAGGGTAACAATATCTTTGACGGTGGTATTGCTACAGGCAATATCCAAATATCGGCGGGAAACGGCAGGAGTGAGGCGCATGGATTTTTCTGGGTTCCAGATTCCTTGGCCCATGAGTCTAGCCCATTGTTGGGCACGTTCTAAACGCTGGTTATATTTGTGGTTAGGCGATCGCTCAACAAAGATTGCATTACCTTGTTTCACTAATTCCTCATTCAACAACACCTTATTTTTCCATACATAAGCTAGAGTTCGTCCGATTTTATCTTTTGTTTCTAAATCAAACTCCAGCGTTACCGATTGTTCTGCACCTCCAATTAGATTTTCTAACTGTTCTTTTGCTGCGTCCCCCCAAGGGCGCTGTCGCAAATCTGGTGCATCAATGCCAACTAACCGCACTTGGGAAATTAAATTTGGTTGTTCAGCCATACCTACCACTTCCAAACTTTGCCCACTAACTACCCGCGCTACTTTCACTTGAGCCTCATTGTTTGGTAGCTGGTTTTTACCTTGGCAACTCACCAAAAGCAATAGGCAAGCCAAAATCGCTATTTTTCGCACCCAATCACCAAGATGCATAGGCATTAAAATTTCGCAGATGGTCGCCATTGCGCGATCGGTGATTTTGAAGAAAGGAGGCAGGAGGAATAATGTCTTTTGCCTTGTGCTGCGACCAGAGGGGGTTTGAATCCCCCACTTTTTCAAGTGACTCTCGCTCAGGTGTGGTTGATGAGCGGAACCTCCTCCCTTCTGCCTCCTGCCTCCTGTCTTATTCAATTGTTTATTCCTCATCTAACGGTAAACCCGCTTTCACTTTCCCCCTAGCAAAATACCGGCCAAACTGGAGTTCGTAGACTTCATCTTCGTCTTGTGTCTCCACCTCCAAGTCAGAACGGGGGTAACTCACACACAACAAGGCATAACCTTGCCGACGTAAATCTGGCGATAATCCGATCGCCTCTGGTTGATAAATTTCTCCAGACAACACCCTCACAGCACAAGCGGTGCAAGCCCCGTTGCGGCAGGAAAATGGTAGTTCCACCCCTTGTTTTTCGGCAGTGTGCAGGATGTAGCGGTCTTCTGGGACTTCTAGGGTGTGGGTTTTGCCAGTGGCGCGATCGCGAACTCTAATTGTGTATGTACGGGACATCTGGGTTTGCGTTTTGAAATTGGGACTTTCAGATTCAATCAAAAATATCTTTCTTTATCTTTGCATTTTCTAGGATTCTATAGTATGATCGTAACTTGTGGCACCTGGAGAGGTGGCCGAGTGGTTTAAGGCGCAGACCTGGAAAGTCTGTTAGGTGGAAACGTCTACGAGAGTTCGAATCTCTCCCTCTCCGTTCTCAAACCTAGTCTAAATATATAGTTTGAACCAGATTTCTACAATTAGTCTGGTTCTGTAAAAAACATAATATTGCCAAATATATTCTCAGCATTTCGTGAAATCCTATTACATAGGATTAACGAAACCTATTAGCACCAGCACAATCTAACAGCAAGTAACATTTGTTTATTTTTCACTCATAATTGAGCCATTTTGTAAAGTGGCCAAACTCCTACTTCGCTATAGCTACAGCCTGATGAACGGATCAAGTAAATTAAGATAAGTAAAGAAAACGTTGTAAACTAAATGGCAACTCTAAGCTTACAAGAAATTTCTACTCAGTTAGAAAGTCCGAATTTACGCGATCGCATGGTAGCCCTAGCCAATCTGCGTCATGCGTCCCCTGAAGATGCAGTTCCTTTGATTAAAAAGGTACTAGATGACGAATCTTTGCAACTGCGATCAATGGCAATTTTTGCTCTTGGAATCAAGCCGACACCAGAATGTTATTCAATTTTGGTCAGAATTCTCGAAAATGACCCCGATTATGGGATACGCGCTGATGCCGCTGGTGCTTTAGGATATTTGGGTGATGCCAGAGCCTTTGAAGTGCTTTCACGCGCATTTTATGAAGATACTGATTGGCTAGTACGCTTTAGTGCAGCCGTTTCTCTTGGTAACATTAAAGATCCTCGTGCCCATCAAATACTTATTCAGGCATTGGATAGCAAAGAAGTAGTATTGCAACAAGCTGCAATCTCTGCACTGGGAGAAATTCAAGACATTGAGTCAGTCGATCAGATCCTGCGCTTCGCCCAATCAGATGATTGGTTAGTAAGGCAGCGTTTGGCAGAAGCTTTGGGTAATCTTGCTACTCCCAAGAGTATCTCAGCTTTAAAATACCTGGAAAAAGACAATCATTTCAACGTTGCTGAGGCAGCCAGGATTGGCCTCAAGAAGCTTGAGGAAATAGGCAATCAAGCTTAATATTAAAGTTTCCTGCTACCTTTTAATAATAATTAAGTGGGAATTTTAGCATTTTGATGTAGGGTAATTTTATTCATGAATATTGAAGAGTTTTTTCAGTTAAGTACTGGTAAATGGTTTTCTCATCGTACTAGTCAACATTTGGCGTTTAACCAATCTGAAGATAGCAAGTCAGACATCATCATTGAGGCGCTGGCACTAGATGATCCACAAGTGATAAAACTGTGTCAACAGTACGAAATTAATCCTAGTTCCGCCTCTTGTGCTGCCAAAATTACCTGGAACGGCACAATAGAAAAAGATCAAGCAAAACACAGTGGTTCAACTGTGTTAGTTTCTGTAACTGATGCAGATAAACCAGGCCAAGGTAAGTTACTGCGGGAAATGGTTGATGCCAATAAAACTCCAGTTGCCGGACACTATAAATTTGACAGTGATGGTGCTTTAATCCTAACTATAGAGGATGAAACCATGTCGTTAGAGGAGCGTCTTTGGTTTGCTAGTCCCAATTTGCGAATGCGGGTAAATGTCCTCAAGAGTTTTGATGGATTTAGTATCGCTTCCTTTACTTCTGAGATTCGCATGGGTGGCTTTCCACCAGCTGCGAAGCCTTCTGAGGCGGCTAATTCAGTATCGAGTTAGTTTTTTAGGGTGTGTTATGCCGCTCTTTTACGCACCATCCTAAATTTTTAGTGCGTTTTTCAGTGCGTTAGGACTAATGTCTATAACGCACATTTTTATATGAGAATAAGTCCAAATAACAAAATACCAAGCTGTGGTTAATTCCATCGCTGGGAAAAATTTTAGATATATTTCTCTCTGCGTTGAAACTTTTTAAATTTGCAAAAAGTTAGCGATCGCCTGCGGTAATGGCAAAATAATTACAATCAACAACGCCATTGCTAGTAATCCCCAAACGTCACGTTGGTTATCCAATTCACTGACATCATTTAGTGCAGGTTCATCAATCAATGGCATAAATAATAAGATAATCGCCCACACCAAAAATTCTTCTCTTACTAAAGCCAGTAATAGCAACAACACGCGAGCAATTTGACCAATTATGAGCGCAGTTCGTTGTCCAAACATCGCATGGACAATGTGACCTCCATCTAGCTGTCCCACAGGCATTAAATTTAAGGCTGTGACAATTAGTCCCAAAAAACCAGCTACTGCAACTGGATGCAAATCAAGGGCTGATTTTGCCGTTAACTGACTTCCCAAGGCTAACTTCGAGAGTACCGCTACTAAAATGGAATACTTGGGATTAAGGGCATCAGGATTTAAAAGTCGGGTTTTTTCAGTAATGGAAACTATGTCAGAATGAGCCAAGCCCCATATTAGTAATGGCAAAGTCACGACAAAACCTGCAATTGGCCCAGCGATACTAATATCAAATAAAGCTTTGCGGTTGGGAATGGGACTACGCATCTGAATAAATGCACCAAAAGTTCCCAAGAAGAAAGGTATAGGAATAAAGTAAGGCAACGTCGAGCGAATCTTGTAAAATTTAGCTGTCAAATAATGCCCAAGTTCGTGAATGCCCAAAATAGTCATTAACCCTAAAGCATAGGGCAATCCCTTGAATAGAACATCTGGGTTAGATAGAACTTTGAACAAAGAACCAACTTCCCATAGAGGCGGAAGAGAAACACCAGCAATTTCAACTCCCACCAAGGTAGTAGTTACCAAAGTAGCTGCTAGCAATAAAAGTGCTAATCCTGGACGAGTTAAGCGTTCCTGTTCGCGTGGTGGTGTATTTCTATTTTTAGCAGCTTGAGTGTTGGGAACCAGCACAAAGAAAGGTTTGTCGTTTAAACCTTCTTGAAAGATCAGCAGGAAGCGATCGCCAAATTGTGCTTCAATATTAGTCTTAATCTGCTGGTAGGCGTTGCTGGCTTTAGTTCGCAACTGACCACGGCAAATCACGGCTTGTGGTCGATACTCAATATTTTGAACGTAGTATACAGACCAAGGAAAACAATTTCGTAGTTGAGTTTCTTCCGTTGGCTCAATGGGACGCACTATTGGTTCTGCGACAGGCTGGATAGTCGGCTGTGATTGTGAAGCTTGGGGTTGGGTTTGCGCCTGTGTATCTCTTGGCGATCGACGCCCCCATTGAAACAACGTCCAGTACAACACTGTGGAGACAAATATCGACCAAAGAATCAGCGCTGGCGGCGGAGATTGTTTCGCTCCGTACATCAGCGTCCATCCACTTAATAGAAATGCTGGTGTCATTAAAACCAGCCACAACAACCATACTGGCGTCCGGGTGATCTGAGCGACGCTGTGCTGCACCATTAGATAAGTAGCTAGCCCCAGTAGGAGGATAAACAGAAACCAAAATGCCATATTATCTTCACTAATTTTGACAAAACGTCCCACCAGTAGCTTCAGCACCATAGCATTAACTACAAGGCAGACCTCGAATCCCAATTTTTTCACAACGGTTAACAGTGCTGGTTAACACTCAAGTTTTAATTCTTTAGAATTTCCACACTGTAACCAGATTGTCCACAACTCCTCAGTTTCGGTTCTTTGATTATGTGCCCTCTACCTCAAGTGCCAAGTCATACAACTAAGCCACCACGGGCTGTTTTCCCTAACGAAGTTCCTAGCGGAGGTTCTCTGCAATCGGACTTCGCACAAGAGAGCATTTTTGCTTTTCCACCCAATCGGGAAACATTAGGGGGAACCTCTTATCTTATTGTAAGAAATGAAGGCAATATCCTCATAGATTGCCCTGCCCTAGACCAAACAAATCAAGATTTTTTGCGATGCCTCCGGCGGGCTATGCCTACGCATGGAGGCGTGCGTTGGTTATTTCTCACCCATCGAGGCGCGATTGGCAAGACTGCTGAATTTCAGCAAATCTTTAGGTGCGAGGTGTTGATTCAAGAGCAAGAAGCTTATTTGTTACCAGGCTTAACCTTAACTACCTTTAGGCAGGAATTTACGCTTGATGGGCTAGTCCAAGTGATTTGGACACCAGGTCATTCTCCCGGCTCATCTTGCTTATACTACAGTGAACGTGGAGGGATATTGTTTTCTGGTCGTAATTTACTCCCTAACCAGCACGGTGAAGCAGTACCATTACGGACAGCGAAAACCTTTAACTGGCCCAGGCAAATTCAGAGCCTTCGATTCTTGTTGGAAAATTTTACACCAGAAACTCTTAGATACATTTGTCCCGGAGCTAATACAGGCTTTCTCAGGGGCAAGCGTGTTATCGATCAGGCTTATCAACACCTCGCCTCTCTGGATTTACCAGCTTTGCTGCGGATACAGCCTTTTTAGAGGCAGGGGGCAGGGGAGGATGAGGGAGAAATCAATTCAAAATTCAAAATTCAAAATTAAAGAACTTCAGCAAGACACCAAGACAGCAAGAACTGCCTCCCAATGCCCAATCTCCAATGCAAGTTTTGTAACATTTGTTAAGCAAGATATTGTCCTAAGAATTCTAACTTTAGTACACAGGAATTCCCGTAAAAATTTATGAGCGCAAAACTTGATGGAACTTTAAGGATCGCTGCGTACTTCTCTAACGAGACGCTGCGCTAAGGCGGTTCGTTCTTGTAGTATAAGCGCATCTACATACAGAATTGGTATAACCTTGCAATCTGAAGATTAAATGACTCTTAAATCGTGTAAAAGAGTACTCTTGCATCTTGCTTAAGTCTGATATCTTCCTGAGAACAGCTTTGTTGTTTTCAGGTAAATTCATGAGTAGAATTAATGGATTTGTAGGGCGACGTGATTTCTTAAAATTTGCCAGTATAGTAGGTATTGCCGCTACTGCTTTTGGTGATAGTTTTTGGAATACAGAGCAAACTGCTATTGCTGATATTCATCCAGATAACCCTAATTCAGTTAGTCCTAACGAAGCTATCAGACGCTTAGTGGATGGTAATCAAAGATTTATCTATCAAAAACGTAAATATCCCGATCAATCACTAGAACGTCTACGATCAATTGCTAAAGCTCAGTATCCCTTTGCCGCCATATTAGGTTGTGCAGATTCTAGAGTACCTGCGGAAATCGTCTTCGATCAAGGACTTGGAGATTTATTTGTCGTACGAGTTGCTGGTAATGTCGTCAGTGACACGGTGATAGGTAGTCTGGAATATTCTACAACAGTATTGGGTTCGCAGTTGATTGTGATTTTGGGTCATAAAAGATGCGGTGCAGTAGCAGAAGCAATTAAAAACGAACCACTTCCTGGCAGAATTGGTTTGATTATTGAGGGTATCAAACCATCTATAGAAAGGGTAAAGTTAAGAACGGGTGATAATATGCAGAATGCAGTTATAGCCAATATCCAGTATCAGGCTGAAAAATTGCAGGAAAGCTCAACAATTTTAGCTAAATTGCTCCGTGAAGAGAAACTAAAAATTGTTGGCGCTTGTTACGATATTGACACTGGTAAAGTCAACATTATTACTTGAAAGTCTTACACCTTTTAGGCGCAGGATTCTTAGTTTAATGATGTTACAAAAAATTATTAGTTATAAAATATCTTTATTGATAATCTTGAAAATTAATCAAATTAATTTCTCAACTTAAAAAATATTCCTTATACCATTTAACAAAATAAGTAAGTGGGTCAAATTAAATATAAAACCTCACCCTGCCTCCGGCTTCCC
>JAHCSU010000223.1 GCA_023522315.1 Nostoc sp. CCCryo 231-06 | reverse complement strand
CTATGGAAAATGTTCTTCGTACAGCGTCCTAACCGTATTGGCGACTGCTATAACACCTAGAAGAAGAGGTCAAAAAGGATTTGTTGACCAATACTTTTACTTACCTTGAAAGGACTCGCTCTAGTTCCTTGCTTTTAACTTCCTGTTTTGAGCAAACTAAGCTTGCAACACAAAATCAGATACTGTAAGATTTGGCGCATCAGTTAGAGTCGCAAATAGACCAACTCTGCCAAAACTGGTTGCGCTGCCATTTTGGTTGCAGAATAACTATCCACTCACAGGGTCATACACAATTTTCGCAGTGCTAGTCCCCGATGAATGCGTGCTTTGAAAATCACTCTTATTACTAAAACTTCTCCGGGCAGTAGAAGTAATTGCACTAAAAGTAGTCTGGTTTAGTATGATTTTGTCAAGCTCGTTTAAATTAGTGTATCGAGTTATTTATTTTGCTTAGTCAACACTGTTATTTATTTACCACTATTTACAGGTGAAGTAAAGCAGTTTAGTTAATCTTCATTGGCGCAATTTTTGTAAGTTTTAATATGTTTTATAATGGTTATAAATTAAGATTTATTCTTTACACACATATATTTTCTGTGCTTATTTAAAAGGTGCTAGATTATTAATTTTTGTTTTTTATTGACAAAAAAGTATTATTTTTAGTTAGTAAAAATAATTTTGTGATATGTGATTGTCATAAAATTTACATAAGTAAATTTTATATGTAAGCTGCGGGATCTTTCCAACTTTTCAAACACCCTCTTAACTCTACTTTATCCATTTTTCCCTTCGGGTCATCACAAAGGTAGGCGATCGCTAAAAAATGCAGGTTTTACTGCAATACGCTTAGTCTAAACTCCAGTAATAAACAAAGAAAGCAAAACTCCGTCGTAGCTGTTGTGAACTTGCTACGGCGGAGAAAGGAAAAATTAAAACGCTAAGAGCGAGCAGGCTAAATGCTTGCGTCACAAGGATACAAAGAAAGCAAAAATGAAGAAGTAAATTTACCTTTTACTTTTTATCTTGTTGTACATTTTACCTAGTCTCTCCCTCGGCGTTTCCTACTGTGCTAGATGTCCAAAATATATAGTTTTTACTTGAGCAGAAAAGTATTCTAAGGATCATTTTTTATGTATTATCTTAAAGGCTAAATACAAACAATTCACCAAAAAAGGTTGATGTGCGACCATTTAGGCGATCGCTACGGCAAGTTAAAGAAAAAATAAATAAAAAATTAAATTTAGTAGAATTACTATGGTGAATTCCTAGCCACAATCAGTTTAATCATGACTTGACCAAGTAAAAATGGCTAATGACTATAAAATTTGCAGAACAACTAGTGTCATATCATCAGTGTTTTGCTTATCAGCACCAATGAATTGCTCAACTTGGTCAAATAGGTAATCCACAATCTCCTCTGGACTATTGCAGTACTTGCAAGCCGTATTGAAGCCAGCGACAAAGTTATCTTCATCGAAGCGATCGCCACCAGCAGCAGCGGCATCGGTCAAGCCATCTGTATAGTAAATAATTGTATCTCCAGGCTCTAACTGTGCCTGGGCATCTTCATATTGGCTGTTAGCATCCAAACCTATTAACATTCCAAAGGTATCTAAACGGCTGACAGTTTTTGTGGCTGCGTGCCACCACAAGGGAGGATTGTGTGCCGCATTGCTATAAGACAAAATTCGGCTGTGGGGATTATATTCTGAATAAAATAGCGTTACAAAGCGGTGGGAATTTTCCAAATCCGCATACATAACTCTATTTAAGTTTTGCAGAATTCCGGCTGGAGAATTACCATGTAGCACTTCTCCCCGTAACATTCCCCGCATCATCGTCATAATCAGCCCCGCAGGAACACCTTTGCCCATCACATCTCCAATAACCAGACCCCAGCGACTATTTTCCGTGGTGTCTTTGTTCTTGGGCTGAATCTTATTGTGATTGGTAGCAATAAAGTCATAGTAGTCTCCGCCGACGCGATTGGCAGGTTTACAACGTGCCGCTAGGACTGCACCAGGAATTATGGGACATTGACGTGGCAAAAGTCGCCGTTGAATTTCTGCGCCAATTTCTAGTTCTTGGTCTAGGCGTTCTTTTTTTCTTAGTTCTACAGCTAGTTCATCGTTTTCGATCGCTACGGCTGTTTGGTCTGCTACTAACCTAACTAACTTTTGCCTGGTTTCTGTCCAACTATATTCTGGATCGCGGCTCAAAACATAGAGCCATCCGCGTTCTGTATGCTTCACCAGAATTGCCGTACCGAAGATTTGCACATCTGGCCCCAAATAGCGATGCATCTGATCATCCAAAATCCCCGTGGCATTGGCTAGAGGGGCAGTCTTAGACAGAAGCGTGATTTGACTGCTGGCTATTTCTAGGGCTTTGCGAATATTTTTTCGCTGGCGACTATCTTGCCAATGTAACTGCTCTAACCTGACTTGACCATTAGGTTTGTAGAGAAACAAGGCGCTGCCCTCTGCATCTGTAACTCTTGTTGCCATCAGCGGGATCAGTTCCAAAAACTGATTCAAATTATTGAAACTTCTCAGGGCAAATCCTAAAGAACTTAGCAAATCTTGAATTTTGTTCTGTTCCCGGTGCAACCTTGCCACGAGTTCTTTGAGTGCTACGACTGGTGTGACATCTGTCGCGGCACTACTATTGTTGTCAGTGGGTTGAGAGGGCAGTTGAGACACAGGCACAGGTACTATTGCACTTTATATTGGCAGATTTTAGATTACTTATAAATCTTTTGGCTTTGGCATTGCTAAACCATATTTAGACAAGACTTGTCACTTTAGCAAGAGTATAAAGACGTAACAAGCAACTTTTATCAGTATTTTATTTGCTTATTGTATTTCTGATGGAATATTTGTAATTTCAAATCATATATTTTTAGTCAAAAACCAACCCGTAAAAATTACTAGTTTCAGTGATAGTTAAGAAAGCTTTTCATTTTTGCATAACTCAATTACCAAAGCATATCTCTAAAGTCATAAAAATACTTTATTAAAATAATAATTTATAACGCTTTTAGAGTAAGTGTTTGGGCAGAGGCAACTAGGAGACTGGAAGTTTTTTAAGTGAAAACCTGGATTTACCGAAGAAGAATTCAGGAGTCAGGTGGTCGCCGAGCGCAGTCGAGGTGAGCCAGAATGGGCTAAACCTTAGCTATCCGCTAACAGAATTGAATTCTGAACGAAAAAGTGGATAGCGAGTCTGCGTTCGCTTTTAGCGTCTCGTAGAGAGCGTCTGAATCGTGGTAAGCGACTTCAGTCGTGGAGGAGAAGAAAAGTATTCCTTGCTTGAAACCCCTGACTTGATTGCTGGGGTATTCTGACTCACCTCGACTGCGCTCGGCGACCACCTGGATTCTGACTTCTGACTCCTTTTCATTACAGAAAATATTTTAGGACTTACGCAAAAACTGTATTTGCGGGGGAGAGTGTCTCACTTCGCCTTTAAATTACTGCAAGATGGAAGCTTCCGAGGTTTTGTGTGTTGCAACTAAATGTCCATTCAGAGCATGAGAAAAGGGCATTAGCTTGAAATTTTAGCAAAAGTTACGCATTTATTTTGACAAACTCATGATTTATAGGACTTGATCTGTTCTAATGAGTTCAAGTGATAATACCAGATCAGTCATCCCTAAATTTATCTGCTGTCAAGAAAAATATTTAACTCCAAATTTTTCAATTAACCACTCAAGAGAGCTTCGACAAACTCATAGCTAGAAAAGGGGCGCAGGTCTTCAATTCCTTCGCCAGCACCAATAAAGCGAATGGGTAAACCTAGCTGTTGAACAACGGCAAGGGCAACGCCGCCTTTGGCGGTGCCATCTAGCTTGGTTAAGACAACCCCACTCAGTTGGGCAGCTTGGGAGAAAACTTCAGCTTGCCGCAGTCCATTTTGTCCTAAAGTGGCATCTAGAACCAAAAGAGATTCTACTTTGGCATTTGGGGCTTTTTTGTCAATAATTCGCCGGATTTTGCCAAGTTCGTCCATTAAATTTTTCTTATTTTGCAGTCGCCCAGCTGTATCTACCAGAAGTAATTCGGTTTGACGCGCTTGGGCAGCAGCGATCGCATCAAACACAACTGCTGCCGGATCTGTATTCTTTCCGGGATTGGAAATTACTTCCACACCGCTTCTACTACCCCAAACCTTCACCTGCTCCACGGCGGCGGCGCGGAAGGTGTCTGCTGCCCCAATCAAGCATTTATAACCAGATTTTTGTCCCAAATGGGCAATTTTGCCGATGGTAGTGGTTTTACCGGCACCATTCACCCCAGTGATTAACCAAATATTCAGGATTTCTTTTTCTGGGGTAAAGGTAGTTTTATGGGATGCTTTGCTCGGTGCATCCAGCATATCCCGGAGAATTTTTTTCAGGTAAGCGATCGCTTCTTCAGGTGCAGTAACTTCTTCTCGAAGTTTTGTCTGTAGGGCATTGATAATAAAGTCCGTCGCTTGTACACCCACATCAGCTTGCAGGAGCAATGCCTCAATTTCCATCACAGCAGCAAGGTTTAGCGGCCCTTGACCAACGATCGCCTTCAGTTGGTTGAGGATGCTACGACGAGTTTTGTCTAACCCTTGCCGGAGCTTTTTCAGCCAGGTAATTTCTTCAATAGAAACGTCTTCTGGACTTCTACCTTGAGCTGCTAAAACTTTCGCCGACCAGACAAAACCATCATCAAATACCAGTCCAGGAATTTCTTCTCCTGTCTCTGAGGTTGCAGCTACTGGCTGTACTACCTCCGGTTCTGGAACTTCTATGGCGGTGGCTATTAGTTGTTCCAGCTTGGTTTGCCGTTCTGCCGCCGCCCGTTCTAAGAAGGATAGTGCTGTTGGCTGTGTTGCCTCTGGCATAGCTGCTGGTTTGGTGGGCGTTGGTTCAGCTTCATTGATTGTGAGTTCTGGGCTGGAGACATCTTGATCAGCAATTGCTGCCACTGAGGAATCTTCTGTACTTTCTTCCTCAGTAGCAGCTTGGATAACTTCTGGCTGTGCTGTTTCTACGTTTGTACTAACAGGTTCCTCAATTACTTCTGGTTCGGTAATTTCCGCAATTGCCGTTTCTACGGGTTCAGGTTGTGCTGATGCTAGTGAGGCATCTGCTGAATCAGCCGGGGTTTCAAATACCTCGGCTTGTTGTTTTTGCTGAATATTTTTGTAAGCAGCTTTAGCAAACGCTAACAAGTCTGTCGTTGTGTCTGGAGCAGTTTGGGCAGCTGGTGTTGACGTTTCGGCTGGCTCTGGCTGAGGTTCTTGTGCAGGAGGAGTTTCTTCCTGTTTATTATCAGAGGGAGTGTCAGAGGAATCGTTATATTTACGACGGAACCAATTAAAAACCATTGCAGCAGTATTGGTTATATGAGTTATAAGTTATAAGTTATGAGTTTAATTTAACTTGGGGCATTGGGCATTGGTCAATAATCAATAGTTCTTCTTCCCCTGCTTCCCCTGCTCCCTCATCCCCCTCACTTTGGCAAGTAAAAAAGGCTAAGTACCTGGACAGAATTAATTACATATTAGTTATTTACCAATTCTTTGCCAGTCAAGGATTTCAGCCCAGATTTTTGTGTAATTAATCTTGTCCGATTACTTATGCTGTTTTTTTATGCTCAGTGACTCGGCGCAAAACACCGTTAATAAAACGATGACCATCGTCTCCACTGTAGCGTTTGGCTAGCTCCACAGCTTCGTTGATGGCAATACTATCTGGAACTCCTAAGAACTTCATTTCAGCCACAGCGATTTGCAAGATATCACGGTCAATTTGGGCGAGGCGAGTTATTTGCCAATCTACTAAAGCATTAGAAAGGAGTTCGTCTATAATCTGTCGATTTTCGTTGACGGTAATCACAAGCTCTTTAGCGTAATTCCGTACTCCCTTGTCCTGATTAGCTAACTGAATCAATACTGGGAAATCAACTGCCGTACCTAACTGATTGATTGCTGTCTGGGTGCAGGCGATCGCTTCTTGAAGCATTGTTCTGGCAGTATTGAGATCGGAAGCCCGAGTTTGGCTACTTAAAAGGCGATCGTTACTGCGTTGCAGTTCACCTGCGGCATTATCGAGGGTATCTTGCACTTCTGAGGTCAGAGTGCGTACTGCTCCTAGCACCAACTTGGATACTAGTTGATCGTCTTCCAACTTATCTAATTTCTTCGGGTTGACTGGCAATTGGCTAAGGCTTAAAAGCGCCAATTCACGAGCAATTTGCTGGGGTTTACGAGGTTGCATAAAACTGAGGGGTGATTGGGAGAGAACTGATTAACTAGACGGGACAAACCTATAATCATATCAATTTTTGCACAGTCAAACAACAACATTACGCATTTGCTTGTGACTATGCCAGATTGATTTTGAAAAAGAATACAGAATACAGAACAAGAAAGTGGGGGATTCTGTTAAATTTCTTCAACGGGAATAACCTGCTGCTTAATTTCGTTGTATTTCACTTCCAGTGTGGACTCTTTGGGTAAAACCAAGGGCGTATTGGGAGCGACAATGCCGCCTGATACAACTATTTTAAAAGCTTCTTCAATCGACATGGAGAGGTTTACCACCTCATCTTCAGGAACTACTGCGTACCATCCGGTAGTCGGATTGGGGGTAGTAGGTATAAAAACACTTAGCACGGGGCGAGGCATCTGGGCTTGGATATCACTACTGATTGCACCAGTAACAAAGGCGATCGCCCAAATTCCTCGGCGGGGATACTCTACCAAAATTACCCGGCGAAACTTGCCATTAGAATCTTTTAGTATTGTTTCTAAAAGCTGCTTTAGGGTTTTATACACCTGTCCCGCGAAAGGAATTGCCTGTAATAATCGCTCACCAAAATCTAACAACCACCGCCCAGCAATATTGCGAGCCATCAAGCCCATCAATAAAATACTTAGTAGTGGTACAGCCAACCCTACTAATAAATTCAGTAAATTTACTAAAATTGGGTTTAACCCATCAAAGGGATTCAGTTGTTTGGGAATTTGAGTGAGGAAGTTGATTACCCAAGTGGCAATGGTAATCGTTAGCCAGATAGTAGTTGCTAGGGGAATTACTACCAACAAACCAGCGATCAGGTCGTTTTTTAAGTGCTGTTTTAGGCGATCGATTACCAAGCCCCGATTCTCCTGTTTTAAGCTAGAGGAACTTTTGTTATTGGTATTCATACCAGCAGATTTGTCAAATTCCGAAGACTTTAACTTTAGGCAGTTTCTACCGCAAGTAACTGTCCAAAAGGTTAGCAGCTTGGCTGCTGACGCAAAAACACGTACTTGTTGCTGGAAATCAGCTATTTTCCTACAAGCATACACATAGACATTAACCAATCCGATGCCGACTGGTTATTTTCAAACGATGTTACTTTTCTTTGTAAGACTTGTAAACGATTGTTGCAAGTTCTTAGGTATTACTAATCTACCGCGCTCAATCAAAAGCTGCTCATGATTGTGAAAGTACGAGCGGGTAAACAGAGGAATTATTTTATCTGGTCAGTTGAGCAGGAGAGGCTTTTATCAAAACATTGGGTATAAAACCCCGTCCACTTCGGCAAGCTCAGTGCATCGCTTGTAGGACGGCTTTATATTAATTTACTCCTTTACAGTATTTGGCGTACAATGTAAGGAGTCTTCACAACGTATATGGAACAAGCTTTTCGCTATCGTTTTTACCCAAGTCCTGAACAAGAAATCTTGTTGCGGAAAACTATGG
>JAHCSU010000222.1 GCA_023522315.1 Nostoc sp. CCCryo 231-06 | reverse complement strand
CCAGATGTTGGAAATCCTCGTGTATTACACGATGAAGTGCGGAAAGTGGGTTAAAGGGAAGTCCAAGGGTAAAACGGGAACCGCAATTTACTTCAGATTCCACTTTCACAGAACCACCGTGAATTTCGGCGAGTTTTTGAGTCACTGCTAAACCCAAACCAGTACCTTCAGCACCACCAACGACAGCCTTGGCAATTTGGAAATAGGGTTCAAACAGTAGAGCTTGGTCTTCTTGGGAAATGCCAGTGCCAGTATCCCAAACTGTAAAATGGATAAATTCACCTTTGGAAGCAACCTGTAAGCCAACACTTCCTTGACTCGTAAACTTTAGGGCGTTGGAGAGTAAATTCCACAGCATTTGCTTGAGTCGTAAGGAGTCGGCTACTAGAGTTGTAATATCAGGGTCAATTTCTTTGCACAGTCTCAAACCCTTAATAGCGGCTTTCTCTTTCACCAACGCCAAAACATTGCAACACAACAGTTCCACATCTATTGTTTCCCAGTGTACATCCAGCTGATTTGCTTCAATTTTAGAGAGATCCAAAATATCATTAATTAGAGCTAGCAAGTGCTTCCCGCTAGACTGAATGATATTAAAATACTCTTGCTGGCGTTCTCTAGTTGGTTCGTACCCTGGTGCTAAAAGCAGGTTGCTAGACATGATTATAGAACTAAGCGGTGTGCGAATTTCGTGACTAGTATTTGCCAGAAACTGATTTTTCAGTTGATTGGTGCGCTCCAATTCTTGATTAGAGCTACTTAACTGTTCACACCGTTGTTGCGAAGATAGGATATGTCTAAGTTGTAGCAAGACTGTCCTACAGTGTATGGCAGACCTTGCCATCAATTGTGATCTGAGTTGAGCCTGTGATTCTATGAGCGACTCGCTATCGCAGCTTCGGGACGTTGCGGCGATAATTAGCCAGCCCATGATCCTGCCAGAATCATCAGCCAACCGCCAAGCGCTGGGTGGTTGTTGATTCTCAAGCTGTTGCAAATCTTCGACTTTTATAACCTCTTGCAATCTCAACAGCAGCTTTTTTTCTGCTGTCAGCACTTCTACAAATAAAGGTTGTGAGTTTGCGGATGGAGAAGGAGAAACATAGCAAACTGTGGCAACAGTTTCTTGTGGTTCAAACAGAGCGATACCTATGGCACAATCTGCAAGCGCCAGATTACTGCTGTGAACAGCACTGTTAATCTCGTCAACCACAGTTTGGAAAACTTCTGCTTGTGCGGCTCCTGCCTCTGGGACAGTGTTACAAGCAGAAAGCAGGCAATCATTAAGGCGACTTTGCAACTGGTTCAAGCTGCTCTCCAGCCACAACTTGGCGCGAAGTTGCTCAATTGTTGTCAAAGGTTTTGGCCTTGTATCTATCTGTGAGTTCTGGTTTGGTAAGCTTAAGTACTGCTGCATGGTCAACTAGACCGATGAACTAGTTTAACTTCACATAAAAATCCGAAAAGGATTCTATGTATATTAACGAACAATTTTTTTTTATTTATAAACCATAACCTATGTTGTTATAAACCGTAACTTATGATGTCAAATTTAGCTGCTATTCCAAAAAAATTATTATATGAACCATTGACCTAAAATTTTTTAAAGCAACTTAAGGCTTATGGATACACAATTTGCCCAACTAATCGTTAATGGGATTGCGGTGGGGAGCATTATTGCTCTAGCGGCAGTCGGACTTACTCTTACCTACGGAATTTTACGGCTATCTAACTTTGCTCATGGTGACTTTCTAACTCTAGGAGCTTATCTAACCTGGCTGATAAACACTATTGGAGTCAATATTTGGCTGTCGATGATCCTGGGGGCGGCAGGAACAGTAGCAGCAATGCTGTTATCGGAAAAGTTACTGTGGTCAAAGATGCGCTCTATCCGTGCTACTTCGACTACGCTGATTATTATTTCTATTGGACTTGCCTTATTTCTTCGCAACGGCATTATTTTTATCTGGGGTGGCAAGAACCAAAATTATAATTTACCTGTTACGCCAGCTTTAGACATCTTTGGCTTAAAGGTGCCACAAAATCAATTATTAGTATTAGGGTTAGCGGTGCTAGCAATTTTGGCGCTGCATTACCTGCTGCAAAATACCAAAATTGGTAAGGCGATGCGAGCAGTTGCTGACGACCTGGACTTAGCCAGGGTTTCAGGTATCAATGTTGACCGAGTAATTCTCTGGACTTGGTTAATTGCCGGCACTCTTACGTCATTGGGCGGCAGTATGTATGGCTTAATTACAGCCGTGCGCCCGAATATGGGATGGTTTTTAATTTTACCATTATTTGCCTCAGTAATTCTTGGTGGGATTGGCAACCCTTACGGTGCGATCGCAGCAGCTTTTATCATTGGCATCGTCCAAGAAATCAGCACCCCTTGGCTGGGTTCACAGTATAAACAGGGTGTAGCACTGTTGATCATGATTTTGGTGCTGCTCATTCGTCCCAAAGGTTTATTCAAAGGAACGATTTGAGCAGCACCACTCCACTTCTAACTACTCAATAATGTGGAAATAGAAGGCTGCTACCACAAAATTGATAGCTAACAACAACAGTGCCCAGCCTGTGCGAAAGGCGTAAGGAGGTTTAGCTCCACTGTCGGCAACTGGTGAATTCTTCGTCGTTTTTGCAGTCATAATGCGATTCTCCTAATGTCAGGACTTTTTAAGAAATACCAAACTGGTGTACCAAATATTCAAATTCTTTAAGAATATTTGTGTGAAGTTAAGAATTGGGCAGTGGGAATAGGGAATGGGGACTGGGGATGGAGCATTAGTTATTTCTTCCCCTGCTTCCCCTGCTCCCTCATTCCCCTCATCCCCGACTCCCTACTCCCCACTCCCCACTCCCTCCTCTCCAGCATGATAGGAACTGCGAACCAGAGGCCCAGAACGAACATGGTTGAATCCCATTTCCCATGCTAATCTGCCGAGTTGATCGAATTCCTCTGGAGTCCAATATTTTTGGACTGGCAGATGTTCAAGAGTTGGACGCATATACTGCCCGATAGTCAAGCGATCGCACCCCACAGCCCTTAGATCAGCCATTGCTTCAACGACTTCATCAAGTGTTTCTCCGTGTCCCAGCATCAAACCTGATTTGGTGGGAATTGTCGGATCGATTTCTTTGACCATAGCTAGTACCGAGAGCGAGCGATCGTACTTGGCTCCTCGCCGCACTGGCCCAGTTAACCGTTTCACTGTCTCGATATTATGATTGAAACAAGCTGGTTTGGCTTTTACAATCATGGCTATTCGCTGGCGTTGACCTGATTCCCCAACACCAGCACCACCCCAAAAATCTGGGGTCAGCACTTCAATTTGAGTTTCTGGGTTCAATTGGCGCATAGCCGCGATCGTCTCCACAAAGTGCCCTGCGCCCTGATCGGGCAAGTCATCACGGGCTACAGAAGTCAGCACCACATAACGCAATCCCAAAAGCTGCACCGCCTGGGCTACCTTTTGGGGTTCCTCTAAATCAAGAGGCATCGGTGCATGACCTTTATCTACTTGACAGAAAGCACAAGAGCGTGTGCAAGTAGGCCCCATTAGTAAGAAAGTTGCAGTTTTTTGGGCATAGCACTCCCCCCGGTTGGGACAGCGCCCTTCTTCACAAATCGTGTGAATTTGGCGCTGCTTAATAATACGTTGTACGGTAGAGATTTCACTGGCTTTGCCAATAGGACGACGTAACCAGCTAGGCATTGCCGTAATTTCAGACCTTAGTTCAGCTTGTTGTGACGAAATCATAGACATTTAAGCAAGATACGGATATAGAGTAATGGTCTGTTAATTAACAAATCATAGATAAGAATAGACGCGGGGATGCTCTCGCCGATGCACCATGTCTCCGTGTTACCAGCAAAAGTTTTGCAAAACACCTCTGCCAATGTCATTTATACCGAAATATACTATCCCCCAATTGCTAGAAATTTTGTATATAGTGGGGGAATTCTCAATGACAATCGGCAAAGTCGCTATTTACACTTAAAGTTTCTGTTAGAGCAAACAGTCGTGGCAAGCAACAAGATTTTAGTTATCGATGACACTACAGTTGTCAGGGTAAAAGTACGAGAAATGTTGCCTCCGGGCAATTTTGAGGTACTGGAAGCAAAAGACGGTTTGGAAGGACTAAATTTCATTCTTCAGGAAAAACTCAGCCTGATTATGCTGGATTTTCTGTTGCCTAAAATGAGTGGCTGGGAGGTTTTCCAGAAAGTTCAAGCCGATCCGGAATTAAGGAAAATTCCTTTGGTGATCATGTCTGGTCGCAAGGAAGAGGTGACTGAGAAAATCACAGAACCCTTTGAATACTTTGAATTTCTGGGTAAGCCTTTTGATCAGAAGCAACTAATTGGCGCAATTAAGTTAGCTATGACCAAGGCGAAACTGCCACGCCCAGAACTAGTGTCAGTAGGAGCAGCGGTTGCTGTCAGAAATAGCACAGTTGCCAATTCTACTGTAGCCACTGCTACGGTAGCAACCCCTACTGCTGCAAAGACTGCGATGCCTACGGCGGCAAGCAACGCAACTCCTAGTGCTGCAATTGCTACGGTAGCAACCCCTACTGCTGCAAATACTGCGATGCCTACGGCGGCAAGCAACGCAACCCCTAGTGCTGGAGGAGCCTCTGACACAGAAATTAATGCGTTGAACGATAAAATTATCAAAATGCAAGCAGAAATTGATGGCTTGAAGAAACAGCTAACTCAGGTTGTGACCTTTATTAAACAAAAAATCAAGTAGCATTTGTACTCATTATTATTATCGCAGCTAAAAATACCCCGTTTCTAATAACGGGTGTCCGATTAAAAGCGGGTAAAAATAGTTAGTTCAAAAATACTTATGTGGACAAATCATCGTTGAAAACAAAATTCAAAAACAGGAAAAATAACTAGCAATTATTTGCACCTCTATAGCAGTCCTAAATAATTTGTAAACTTCTTTCTTTCTTCTCTTGGCGCTCTTCTCTAACAAGACGTTGCGCTTTGGCAAAGCCTCTCCAAGAGTTGGCGGTAGCCTGCGGCAAGCTGCTGCGCGTCTACGATAATTTTTACAACTCAAATAGGATTGCTATATAAATATTTGAATTTTGAATTTCCCGTTCGCGCAGCGTCCAATACGGTTCACTTAGCGCCAAAAACCTTAAACGGTGTAGGTTGGGTTGGGCTTTGCTTAACCCGACCTACAATTTTTCACAAAGCCAAGTGTATTGGCGCAACGTCTTCGCAAAAGAAGAGGTTGACAGTCTAGCAAAGCAGCCCAATACCCACTAAACCTGCCGCAGTTTCCTCTTAATCTAAGGAGAACAGCAGGCTTTTTTCTTGTTTGGTCTGCTTACAAAATCTGCGTCAAAACTTGATAGCTAGCCCCCACTTATAAATCAGTAATAACAATTATTTAGCAAATAAATTTGGTAATCATATCTTTAGCAACCTTACAGCACCTCCGGCGGCTATGAGGTACATCCTCAAAACTGAAAGCTATGATAGGAGAGGGGCAAGAGGAAAACTGTATTGCATAATAGCCGGAAGCGCTGTAATGGAAAGAGGTAAGGAGATATCATGAGATAACGGTTTGCTTCTTTCTGCTATGGCTTTAAAATCAAGGTTTTATAGTGAATCTTCAAAAACTAAAAGCTCAACCAATATAATCAACATAGTTGTATTGATTGGAACTGATGAAGGAGGGGTAGAGCCAATCTAACTTTCCTTTTTTATTTGTCAGCTAGACTATTTAATTAATATTTAGCTAGCTCCAGCATTTCTACAGTTTTGTAGCGAGCAGTGAAGGAATACCAATCGAGGTTGCCACGTATCCAAGCATGAATTCCTAATATATATTTTGCCAATTCAGCATCTATTTCTTCTCCAAAAGATGGGATTTTTGCTTCCAAGTCTATCAATTTTTGGATCTCATCATCGTGCATTTTCGTAGCAATCTTCATTGCTTCTTCTAGAGAAATTTTGTGCTGGCAATGTAGTACAAATACTAAATTATGAACATGACCAGTTGCCAATTCTCTAGATAATGAAAAAATATCATTAGACCAGCCAAGAAGGTTATTTGTAATCTCATTAAGTTGTTTAAAAATATGCTGCTTTCGTAAAAAATCAGGAATTATCAACTGATCACAAAGTTCAATTAATGGCAAGGTAACATCTGCACCTGCGCTTAACCTACGCATTGCAATACAAGTGTCAGTATCGGGTACAATTCCATCTACACGGTTATTTGCTTCCTCAAAACAACCGTATAAATATTTCTCAAAGCCGCAGATAAAATAATTTAACCATTTCACGCTTGCTTTTTCAAGCATCGGTTCTCGTAAGTTACTTAAAGCACGACTAAGAGGTATATCGTGGCTTGTAACTTCTGCCCCGTTCAATATTTCTAGAAATCTCTTGTGAATAGCTTTTAGAAGTTCAGGTTGTGTTTTCAACTCTGATAGATCGCATTGATCATCCCAAATAAATAGCCAACTCAACCAGTCATTTGCTATCTTCAGCTCTTGAAAGTTGCAATAAGGATAGGTAGTGGCTGCCATCAAAAAGAATTTGGACTTGCAGAAACGCTGATAAGATGATTCATTTGCCAGAAGATTAAAACCAAGTACCCATTCAACAGAATACTGTTCAAGAACATCAATATTTTTATTGATTTGCGATGAGAAAGGACAGAATAAATCGGCAGAAATTAATTTTTCCATAACCAATATAGGTATTACAAATCTACAATATACATTATATATTTTTGGAAATAACTCCTTCAATACCAGTTTTTATGTATGCAGTGCATAAATTATCTTTACGCTACAATCCTGATATTTAAGAATATATAAGTTTTCCAACACTTAACTATTTATTCTTATTTTTTTCTCTCAAAAAGATATCCGAAATTATACTGGAATAATATTTTTTTAAAATATTATTTACATAAGTGTGGGTTCATGATAAATAGAGATAACAAGCTTACAAAGTCAGTAAGAAGTAAGCAGCAGTAATTTTATTTTTATAAAATTAACACTAGTTATCTGAAACAACAAGAGTATTAATAACTAACTTCAGAGCGATCGCCTTCATTAAAAATCTTATTCAGTAGCAATTTTGTTCTGGTTTAACACTACTTTTTTCAAAAGACAAGGGTAATAATGACTAATTTAAAGCCAATCGCCTTCATGAAAGAGGATGTTCATCTGTAGTCAAAGTGAAGATTGGTGGTTCATGTTCATACTGTAGCGATCGCCTCTGTAGTCGTATAGAGCAATTTATTGTGAAAATGTTGCTGTTCTCAGAGTTTTTGGGAACTATAGGATTATTAGGCTAAAGATTTGTCAGTCAGTCCGCCAATAAAACAAAGGTGACTTAGCTGCGATCGCAGAGCCAATAGTGAATAAGTAACAAGCAGTTAAATTCAGTTAAATACATGAATTACAAGACAGATATAAAAACGCTTGATTTCCCAGAACATAGTTCCATTTTAGTGGTTGATGATACTACTACAAACTTAGGAATTGTCTTTAACATATTAACTAATATAGGTTTTAATGTTACTACAGAAAATAATGGAGAAAGTGCAATCAAGCAAGTTGAATATAACCCCCCTGATTTGATTTTATTAGATGTAGTCATGCCGGGTATAGATGGGTTTGAAACCTGCAAAAGACTGAAAAAAAACTCAGCTACTTGTGATATTCCGGTAATTTTTATGACGGCGGATTCTGATACTGACAGTAAGGTAAAAGGTCTAAATATAGGGGCAGTTGATTACATTACCAAGCCTTTTCATGAAGAAGAATTATTAGCTAGAATTAAAACCCATCTTCAATTACGAAATCTCACAAAAAATTTAGAAGAACGAGTTACAGAAAGGACAGCAGCTTTGTCTAGAGCATTAAAAGACTTACAAGAGTCTCAACTTCAGCTTGTACAGACAGAAAAAATGTCTGCCCTTGGTGAATTAGTAGCAGGAGTTGCTCATGAAATTAATAATCCAGTTGGTTTTATTCATGGCAATCTCCAACACGCTTCAGCATATTTCCAAGACATGATTAACATCATTAACCTCTATCAGCAGCATTATCCTAATCCGGTTCCAGAAATTAAAGAGGAAATTGCAGCGATAGATTTGAAGTATATGCTTAGCGATCTACCTAACTTAATTTCCTCAATGAAAGAGGGTGTTCAGCGTATTCGTGACATTAGTATCAGTCTGAGAACCTTTTCTCGAGCAGATAGCGATCGCAAAGTTTCTTGCAACATTCATGATGGGATTGACAGCACAATCATGATTCTCAAACATCGCTTAAAAGCATCCGAGCATCATCCCGATATTCAGGTAATTAGAGATTACGATAATTTGCCAGAAATAGAATGCTTTATCGGACAACTAAATCAGGTATTTATGAACTTATTGGCTAATGCTATTGATGCTTTAGAGGAGTCTAATATAGGGCGCACCTATATTGAAATTGAAGCAAATCCCAATCAAGTTTTGATTCAGACTAGCCTCATTGAAAACAAAAAACATATTTTAATTCGGATTAAAGATAATGGCGTGGGAATGTCATCTGATGTCCAGCAAAAAATCTTTGACCATTTATTCACCACCAAGGCTGTGGGCCAAGGCACAGGATTAGGGTTATCAATTGCTCGTCAAATTGTTGTCGAGAAACATGGAGGAACTCTGGAAGTAAATTCAGCACCAGGACAAGGTTCAGAGTTCATCATTAAGCTTCCCATTTGAAAATCATAGCCAAAATAATTCTCTATATAGATAAATTTATGTTTAAGGCAGTAGTCGGTCACAGTAACGATCCAAATTCTCTATCAGCAGTTGAAGAAGTTATTCAGCAATGTATCAGTTTTCTTGCAGGAGATATACCAAAATCTGGGATTCTTTTTGCTGCAATTGACTTTGAACATTCTCTGATTTTGCAGCAAATTCATCAGGCTTTTCCGGGGATTGAGTTGATTGGTGGGACAACAGATGGAGAAATTTCTTCAGTCTTAGAGTTTCAGCAGGACTCAATCACCTTAATGTTGTTTTGCTCAGACGAAGTTGAAATTTATGCAGGAGTTGGACGCAAAGTTTCAGGTGATCCAATTACTGCAACTAAAGAAGCTGTGGAGCAAGCCAAAGCAAAAAGTACCGCAGATCCAAAGCTATGTTTAACTCATCCTGAGAGCCTCACAACTAGTGGTGTGTCTATATTGAATGGCTTGAAACTAGCTCTTGGGCAACATGTGCCAATATTCGGTGGTTTGGCAGGCGATCAGTCAAGATATCAAAATACATATCAATTTTTTCAAACAGAAGTATTAAGTGATTCTGTACCAATTCTGATTTTTTCCGGCACAATATTGTTTTCCCACGCTGTTGCAAGTGGTTGGCATCCCATTGGTCAAATAAGTAAAGTAACTAAGGTGGATAAGAACATACTCTATGAAATAGATGGTAAGCCAGCTTTAGATTTTTATCATCATTATCTTGGTTTACTTCCTCCTTCAATGGAATATCCGCTAGCAGTGTTTGATCAGAATTGAGACAATTTTTATATAAGAGCACCTATTGCTTACAATCAAGAATCTGGTAGCATAACCTTTTTTGGAGATATTCCCGATCAAGCAGTTATTCAAATTTCAGAAGCAGCTTATGAAGATATTTTGGCAGCTTCCAAAGCATCATTCATGAATGCCTTAGATAATTATCCAGGTACAGAACCAAGTGCTGTTTTGTTCTTTTCATGTGTAGCTCGTCGGCAAATACTTGGTACGAGGGCACAAGAAGAGTACCAGAATACGAAACTTTGCCTGACTGGGTATTTACCTGCCTGTGGATTTTATTCTTATGGGGAAATTGCTCCTATAGATCGAACTAGCCAGACGCAATTTCACAATGAAACTTTTGTAACTTTAATTTTGGGAAATCGGTAGAAGCTGATGGAAATTCTGGATTATCAACAAGAGATTAAGGAACTAAAAAAAGCAAATAGAATTATCCAAAAGCAATTGGAACGTTCTGAATCAGACCGGATAAAACTTGAAGAGACAAATAAAAAAAAAGAATGTTTGCTTAAAACAGTAATTGAGGAATTAAAGGAATATCAAAATAACTTAGAAGAAAGAAGCCATGAACTAGAAATGATGCTTCTTAATGTTCAGATAATGCAGAATAAGATGTCTAGTTTGGGAAGTCTTGTTGCAGATGTGGCTCATAAAATTAACAACCCAGTTAGCTTTATAGCAGGTAATCTGACTCCGGCTAAAGAGTATATTGAGAATTTGTTACATCTGATAAACCTTTATCAGCAGACCTATCCTAAAGCATCTGAGGAAATTAAAAAAACAATCGAATTGATTGACCTTGAATATATGCGCGAGGATTTGCCTAAACTAATTTCCTCGATGAAAGAAGGTACAGATCGTATTTGTAACATTAGCGATAGCTTGCGAATTTTCTCTAGAGCAGATACAGAACAAAAAGTTTTTTTTAACCTCCATGAAGGTATTGACAGCACTCTCATCATTCTCAAGCACCGTTTGAAAGCTAATAAGATTCGTCCTGATATTCAAGTAGTTAAAGATTATGGCGAATTTCCTCTAGTAAAATGTTTCCCAGGACAACTGAATCAGGTGTTTATGAATTTATTGGCAAATGCTATTGATGCTTTAGAAGAGTCTAACTCTGGACTGAGTTTTGGTAAAATAAAGGCAAATCCCAATCAAATTACAATTCATACTAACCTAATTGAAGATACAAATCACGCATTGATTCGGATTCAAGATAATGGTGTAGGAATACAGCACTTCCTCCTGCTATGAGGTACAGATACTTGGGATGCTATTAGGACATACAAACGATAATTCGATCAATTAGTGTACCTCATAATTTCGGGAAGTGCTGTAAACAAACTACAACTTACCCAAACTCAGCTTATCCAAGCTGAGAAAATGTCTAGTTTAGGACAGATGGTCGCTGGTATTGCCCATGAAATTAATAATCCCGTCAGTTTTATTCATGGAAACCTTCACCACGCCCAGAAATACACTCAGGACTTACTAAAATTGGTGCAAATATATCAAAATTTTTCTCCCAATACTCCTCCAGAAATCCAAGAGCATGTAGAAGAAATAGACTTAGATTTTCTGATTCAAGACATAATTAAACTTTTCCAGTCAATGAAAGTAGGAACAGAGCGGATTCAGGAAATTGTTCAATCCCTACGTAACTTTTCCAGACTGGATGAAGCAGAACTTAAGCAAGTTAATATCCATGAAGGAATTGATAATACTTTAATGATTTTGGAGCATCGGCTCCAAGCTAGGCATGAATATCCAGAAATCAAAGTCATCAAAAAATATAGTCAATTACCTAATGTAACTTGCTACCCTGGTCAACTTAACCAAGTGTTTATGAATATTATTGTTAATGCGATCGATGCGCTGGAGGCGTCGGTTGTCAATGGTCAGTGGTCAGAAGTCAATCCACAAACTACGAATAATCTCCACATTGAAATTAAAACTGAGGTAATTGATGAAAAGTGGATAATGGTTAGTATTGCTGATAATGGTTTGGGGATAAATGAAGAAGTTCACTCAAAGCTTTTTGATCCATTTTTTACCACAAAAGCTGTGGGCAAAGGTACTGGATTAGGACTATTTATAAGCTATCAGATTATAGTTGAAACACATAATGGACAAATTAGCTGTTTTTCTGTTCCAGGAAAAGGTGCAGAATTTGTAATTAGGATACCTGTTTCGTGAGTCTCATGAAATTTAATTACTAATTTAGTATTTTTGCGAAAAATCAATATAATCATGATTTATTAGTAATATTATTTATATAGGAATCGTAAATTATTTTTGAAAAAATCTAAGTAGTATTGTAATATAAGTTATAAATTTGATTTTATGTTAAAAAATATCAAAAATGCCTGTCTGCTAATGAGCAAACAGGCGTATCTTTAAGTACAAACTTTGGTTGAGACTCGGTTAAATCTTAGCGGTAGAATCAACTGAGGGTTGAGACTGACTAACCGAATCTAACTTTGGCAAAAGCAGTGGATTTTCTGCTTTTACATTAGTGTTGATTGTTGCTTGCAAAATTGGGGTATTGGAGATGGAATTGTTCGCCAATGTAAACAGTGGATTTGACAATATCCCTGCTATGGAAGTGGCAATTAATGTTACCACCAACCCGACCTGCAAAGGTCTTAGCCCAGGCAAATCCCAACGCACTTGTGGATAATTCTTCACCGAGTCGGACATTTCATGGGGTTCTTTGACTACCATCATTTTGACTACACGAATGTAGTAGTAGATGGAGACGACGGTGGTAACTAAGCCTAGCAAGACTAACCAATAAAGACCAGCTTGCCAACCAGCCCAGAATAAGTAAATCTTGCCGAAAAACCCAGCCAATGGTGGAATACCACCCAAGGAAAGCAGGGAGATACTCAACCCTAGTGTTAAGAGTGGGTCTTTTTGATATAAACCAGAGTATTCCGCAATCTGGTCGGTTCCTGTCCGCAGTGAGAACAGGATGATGCAGGTAAAGGCGCACAGGTTCATGAACAGGTAAACCAGTAGGTAGAATATCATACTGGCATAGCCCGCCTGTGTACCAGCAATCAAGCCAATCATCACAAACCCAGCTTGGGCAATGGATGAATAAGCTAGCATCCGTTTCATGCTGGTTTGGGCTAGGGCGACTACGTTACCCAAGATCATACTCAGAACGGCCAGAGCAGTGAAGACAAACCTCCACTCTTCAGCAACAAGGGGGAAGGCTGTTGTCAGTAAGCGGATAGCTAGGGCAAACCCAGCTGCTTTGGAACCGACTGATAAAAAGGCGATGACTGGGGTGGGAGCGCCTTCGTAAACGTCTGGTGTCCACTGGTGGAAAGGTGCTGCGGAGATTTTGAAGCCAATACCTGCGATCGCAAAAACCAAGGCAATCACTAAACCTAAAGATTGTCCCACTTTCGCTGTGGCAATGCCAGTCGCGATCGCACTTAGTTCAGTTTGTCCTCCAGATAGTCCATACAGCAGTGATACACCGTACAAAAATACTGCTGTACTGGAAGCTCCAATTAACAAGTATTTCAGCGCCGCTTCATTGGAGCGGGGGTCACGCTTGGTATAACCTGTCAATAGATAAGAGGAAATACTCAGGGTTTCTAGGGAGATGAAAATCATCACCAACTCACTAGCCCCGGATAAAAACATCCCTCCCAAAGTAGCACTCAGCAAAATAGCGATGAATTCAGCTAAAGGAGTGCCGCTCTGCTCAACGTAGCGAATTGACATCAGTATAGTGGCGATCGCAGACAAGGCAATAATACCGCGAAAGACGATACTCAGGTCATCACCGTTAAAGCTACCAGTAAAACCAATGGGATTCGGAGCGTCCCATTGAAAATATAGGGCGAGAATCGAAGCAAATAAACCTGCGATCGCTAGATATCCAATCCAGCGTGCGGATGTACGCCCCAAAATCAAATCAACAATCAAAACCCCCAAGAGGGTGAGAATAACAATTCCCTCTGGCAAAATCGTTCCAGCGTTTAGCTGGGATGCAATATTAGCAAAATCCATGAGATGTATAGGTTTTGGCGATTAGACATTAAGGCTAACTCTGTTCACTCTAGCAAGTTTTCTAATCCCCGGACTAGCTCTTTTAACAAGAGCTTAACAGCTTGGATGCAGATGGCGATTGCACCAACCTTACTACTTTACCAGCAGCTTTCTCAGTATCCAGGGATTCACTTAACAACTTTCCTACTTCGTTTTTTAGGCGTGACTTTTAGCGAATATCATCAATAATTATGCTGCAACCAGTGCAATAGTTACGGACAAAAAGCTCATAAAATTAATAAGGGCACAGCAATGCTGTGCCCCTACAATATTCATAACTCCTAAATTTATTAAAAATCGGCGGATGGCAGTTTGCCTTGTAGTGACTGAAATTTAGACTGAACACAGTTGGCACAATTGCAACCAAGTTGATCAATAATCGGATTAGATGTTTGAATCAAGTGTGGTGTTGCCAGATCAGGAATTTGTTGTGTAGATACTACCGTCATCATTTGGGTAGTATAAGCAGATTTGAGGCTAGATGCGTGTGCTGGATTGACTACCAGCAGCATGGATACCAGAAATGCGGGACAGGCAAGTAAAATCAGTTTGACAATTTTCATAATTCACACAAAGATAGCTTTGCTGATATAGCATAGCCAATAAACTGCCCACCTTCAATTTTAATTACCAAGTATTGCTTAACTACGCCCAAATCCTTGACCGCGCAAAACCTTTGACCATACAAGTAATTCGCCCTGTTCACCGCCTGCGGCCAGTAACTTGCCTTGGGGATGCCAAGCTAGGCTAGAAAATCCTCCTGAGACACCTGTGATAATTTGGGATACTTCCTTAGCTTTGTTCCACAAACACAACCAGCCGTCAGCAGCAGCAGAAGCGAGAAGGAAGCTTTTAGGTGCAAAGGCGATCGCATTGATCACACCCACATGATTAGTTAATACTCGTGCTTCCCAACCTAAAGAATCATCCTCTAGTTTTTCCCACACTACAATACCTTCAACGCTAGAAGATGCCAGTATTGGCGCACCCAATTTGGTAGTAGCTTCTGACCATGCCAATTGGCGAATTTTACCAGGGAAGCCGCGCATCACCCAAGGATCGGGGTTGTTCCATTCTAAAACGGTGACACTACGATCCATATTGCCAGAAGCCAGGAATTTGCCATCAGGCGACCAAGCCATAGCCACACTGACAGTAGTTATATCTAGATTGTATGGCTCTTCATCCCAGTTTTGACTATGCCAAATCTTGACTCCCTTATAACCACTAATAGCTAAGTATTGTCCGTCAATGCGCCAATCTATACCCAATACTGAAGAGTTGTCGAAATTCAGCGTCACGACAATTTCACGAGTATCTGCATCCCAGACTTGAACGTAACGCCCCAAACTAAAAGCCAGTTGGTTACTGGTGTAATTCCAAGCTAGCTTGTCAACCCATGCGGGGGCATTTTCCAAGGTGGCGATTAATTCAGTATTCTGCCAAATTTTCACCTGTCCATCTTGTCCACCAACGGCTAAAAATTTCCCATCTGGCGAAAAGGCTAGACAGTCTACAGATTTACCGTTACCAGTTTGTAAACTTGTGAGTTCGCCATCATTCCACAAAACTACTTCACCGGCGGCGGAAGTTGCTGCTAAAGTTTTACCTTGTGGCGACCAAGCGATCGCAGTTACATAATCTGAAAGTGTCCCCGAATAGTGTTGTTCAAATTCCTTAGATTTGCTGGTTGTGGAGTTCATAATTTTCTACAAGAGTGAGGAGTTATAAGAGACGCGATTAATCGCGTCTGTACAGGAGTTAGAAGTTAGGAATTTTTAACTCATCACTCATAACTCCTAACTCCTAACTCCCTAAATTATGCTAGACAAGCGAGAAAATCTTGCTTAAGTTGTGCTGCATCAAGGTTGCGACCGATGAAAACTAGTTCGTTTTTAGGGGTTTCGCTTGCTTTCCAGGGGCGATCGGGTTTGCCATCAAATATCATGTGTACTCCTTGGAATACAAATCGATTATCTTCTCCAGCAATATTTAAAATGCCTTTCATCCGAAAAATATCTGCCCCTTGGGTACGCAGTAACTCGGAAAGCCAAGTGTTTAATTTTTCTCCATCGACTGCACCTGCTTCTACTAAAGCCACAGAAAAGACAGTTTCATCGTGTACGTGGGCATCTTCGCCTAAGAAATCTGGATCAATTTCTAATGCACGATCTAAATCAAAGGCTTTTACACCTAATAAAGCATCCATTCCTAGTTCAGAATTTTGGGTACGGTAGATTTTTGCGATCGCATTCATCGCCCGAATCCGTTTTTCTAATTCATCTAACTCTTCTGGCGCTACCAAATCTGTTTTATTAAGTAAAATTACATCGGCAAAGGCAATCTGTTCTTGGGCTTCGTCTGCATCCCAGTGCTGCCAAATATGCTTGGCATCTACGACTGTCACCACAGCATCTAGAGACAGTTGGCTTTGCAAATCTTCATCCACAAAAAATGTCTGAATCACTGGTGCAGGATCGGCTAATCCAGTTGTTTCAATTACTAAATGGTCAAATTTATCGCGCCGCTTCATCAAATTGCCAATGATCCGAATTAAATCGCCACGCACTGTACAACAGATACAGCCATTGTTCATTTCAAATATTTCTTCATCTGCATCGATAATCAATTGATTATCAATACCCACTTCCCCAAATTCATTGACAATCACAGCAACTTTTTTGCCGTGTTCGTAGGTGAGGATGTGATTGAGTAGAGTCGTTTTACCTGCTCCCAAATACCCTGTAAGAACAGTAACGGGAACTGAATTGTTGATTACGTCAGCCACCATACTCTAAATTCCTCTTGTCTCACCTTATAGATAATCATTATCACATATCATAAATCTTTTTATATTTTTGTGCGAACTTGCTATTATTTTGGGTTTCAGCAAAATAATTACATAATTTAATCACCAAACATTTTATTTTTATGCATCTGTAATAAGTAATAGATATTCAAAAGTGGGCTGGCAATATTGCATATAAGCCGACACCCTACGGTAAGTCGCAGGTTAGTACCTTGACAATTTTACTACTAAAATGATAATCATTATCTTAAGCAAAAAAACTATACTTTGATGGAGTAGCGTGGTGGTTTCAAAAAACACTACTGATTTGAGAAAGCAATTAACTCAAGCAGGGCAAGCATCTGCGTCTATTGCAGCCAGCTTTTTAATCGTTGCGCCGTTGGTTTTATCTACCGCTTTAGCACCGGCACAAGCTGATGATACTCATAATCATTCAGACGAAACAGGCTTTTACATTGGGTTAGATGGTTTGGAGGCTCTTTCTACAGGGACATACGCAGGATTGGAGAATCCCAACTACAATCGTTTGACCCTTCTGTTTGCACACAGGAATGAAGACACGCCCGAATCTAGCCATTTCCACGGCATTGGTACTTATAGCTACTCAGGTTCTTTAGATAACCTAACTATTAACCCAACCAATACAAATAACCGAATTCCTGAGTCTTACTCAGAACAACCGCCGCTAACATTATTACCTGGCACAGGGTTTTATACTGGTCGCTTGATTAGTACTCCAACGGATAAGGAATATAGCAATCTGACAATAGAACCTATAGCGGCTCTAAAAACTTCAAAAGAATTAGACAACCAGTATCTGTTCAATAGCTCTAATGGTCGTTGGCAGGCGTCTCTTGAGAATGCAAATATTGGTTTACAATTAGCCTCAATTAGTAGTGGATTGAATATTGGTGATTCAGCAGGTGCTGATATTGTCAAGTCAGTCGGTGATATCTACACAATTGGCAGTGGTGATAATTTTTCGTTCACCCCTACCTTTTGGACTGATGCTGCTGCACCACTGGGAAATTATTCTGCATCATTCAAATTAGTGGATTTAGGCACTGATAATCACCGTATTCCCTTTAAGGAGTCTGGCACTTTCAATTTTGATTTTGAAGTCAAGACAGTGCCTGAGTCATCAACTGTTCTTGGTCTTGGTATAGTCGGTTTACTAGCGCTTTCTCTTTCTCGCTTGCAAAAACTTACTCGCAGCAGCTTGAACTAATCTTAATCTCGCACCAAGGTGCAAAACGATTCTTTGCGTCTTGGTGCGAGGATTTAATTTTCTCTTGAGAACAAAAAATCTTGAACTGCTTCTAAAACAACTGCTGGGTATTCTTCATGTAGTCCCAGAGAACCAGGGATAACAACGCTTCTCACTCCTGGTAAGGCGACCAAAGCGTTCATTTCTTCTCGTGATTTTGGGGGACTAGATTCTCCGATTACTACCATGAGTGGTACGGTTAAAGACTGCACAAGTTCCAGAAAATCAGATTGTTCGTGTACAGCATCAAGATTACCAGTTACAAAGGCAGCAGATGCAAATCGCGCTCCTGGTTGTTGAGTTGTCTGCCACTTCTTCTCAATGAAACTGGGTGTAATTTTAGCCGCGTCACTAAAGACATGACGGCGGTACATAAAACTTAAAAAAGATTGGGTAGTGTTGAGTTTGTAGAGAGCTTGACCAAGTATAGGCGATCGCACCAATTCTCTCACAATGCCAGCTATTTGTTGACTTGCCCCCATTGTCGGTAAAGGGCCACGCCAAGTAGGAGCTAACAATAAAATTCTTGAGAAAGCAGCCTGTTGCTTCACAGCTAATTGTAAAACGTAACTAGCAGCATGGCCAGCCGCGATCGCAGTAACAGGAGTACTAAAAATAGCTTTGACAAAATATTCCAAAAATTGCTGATATATTTCCGGTCGATAATTCAAACTAGGGCGAGAAGATTCACCAAATCCAGGCCAGTCTATGGCTACAACTTGAAAATTGGGAGCTAATAACTTTGCAAGTTCGCCCATTTCCAAACGCGTCGAAACACTGCTGAAAGATGGTAGTAGCAATAACGGTGAACCTTTACCGAGGGTTTCATAAACAACGCGCAATTGCTGATTTTCCCAATTCCAGAGATATTCTTGAACCACTCCACCAAAGCCAGTAGCAGCAGAGGTAGATAATAAATTTGTTGACATGAGACTAAATTTTGATAGTTGTATGTTATTTGTCATTTGTCAGTTGTCCTTTGCAAATGACCAATGACTAATGACTAATGACCAATAACCAAGTTTAGCTAGGTAAATCTAACTTACATTCCAATGCTTTTTTTTGCATGGTTTTAAAAATATTGTAAAACCCATTAGCACGGGAAGGTGTCAGACTAACATTTAAACCTGTTTCTTGAATAAAATCTGGGGTAAGTTGGACAATTTCAGTTGGCGTTAGTCCATGCAATCCTTCAACCAGAAGCCCTACTAATCCTTTGGTTAATTGGGAATCGGAATCGCCCTGAAACACAACCTTACCGTCATCCAAGGTTGCTGTGATATAAACTTGAGACACGCAACCAGGAACTTTATTTTCGGGTAATTTCTCAGCTTCTGGGAACTCATTGAGCTTCTGAGCATACCAGATTAGCTGTTCGTAGCGCCGCTTCGGTTCGGAAGCGCGTTGAAAGCGCTGGACAATTTTAGCGAGCGCAGGTGGCAAAGAATCTAGAGTTGAGGACATAACAGAAGCTGCAAATGATCGGTCTTACCTTGAGTGTAAATTATCTTTAGAGCGATCGCGCCTCCGGTTCACTTGGCATTATGAAGCTTGCTATTGCTGACTATAATTTATCAAATCCAGATAATTACTGCGTAGGCGCAGCCCGCCGTAGGCATCGCATTCATTTTCAGTCAGGTTTTTCAATGCGCTTAATCACAAAAACTTAATTTTTTTATAAGCAAGCTCTAACAGTAACTCTATGAAAATTACTGTTGTATCAGTATAGACTTATTACTATTACGTAAGTATGGGGAATGCGTGAAATTTATGTGTCGCCTGATTTGACTGAAATTCAAATTCTTTGGAGGTTGGGCTGTTTCTACGCTCTTAACTCCTAACCCCTGTACAGATGGAATTAATCGCGTCTCTACTCCTAACTCGAAAGTACGCCTCACTAGTGACTAATGGTGGTGCGATGCCTACGGCTGGCTAGCTGCGCTTAGGAACTTACAAAATTAGCTGCAATTAGCTTTTAACTAAGCAGCTAGGTAATAATCAACAAGTAAAAATTAAAAATCAAAAAAATTCTGATTTTTAATTTTTAATTTCTCTCCCTTAGGGATTAATTCGTAGTTTGTGCAGCTAGCATCTGCTTCAGCTTTTCTAATTCCGAAGCCCAACGAGGATCTGGACGAATAGCGTCTGAATCGGTGGTTGTGGTGCTGCTTTCACGAGAACCTCCGCCACCGCCGCCGCCACGACGAGGCTTCTTAGAGCTTTTCTCGCGGCGGCTACCTTCTCTAGCTTCTCTATTAGGGCTAGGAATGGGGGTACTACTAGCAGCAAGAGTAACTGGTTTTGGAGGTTGCTCCTCGCCCTCATCACCTTTTGTCCGAGGTAATGCTTTCTCTAGCTTAATGGGGGTGTCTTGGAACATCTGACCATTATATTTTTCAATAATTTCGTCAGCTTGTTCGTCGTTGTTGACTGTAAGAAAACCGAAACCACGGCATTTACCAGTTTTACGGTCTTTAATTAATTTAGTAGTTACAGCATCACCTTCTGCTGCAAAAACTGCTTGCAGATCCTGACGATCTATTTCTTCTTTAGGCAAATTACCTATATATAGGCGAATGGACATGAACTATACCTCCAGAGTTAAATGAACATGGCAAGGCAAGAAAACAATAACTTGGCTTTGGCTTTTAAATAGATGCTATTGACCAAGACTGAAATCAACCAATTTTTTTGCTCGAAACTGTCAACCTATACAACAATACAGTTTTTCGTCGGGATCAAGCTTGTTTAATCTAAAGGCCCACACTATGGTGAGCTAATAACACCTTAATTCTAAGAATTGTAAATTTAATAGCCTATTGCCTGCTAAAGTACACGCTTTCTTCTATGCCCTTTTTCGCAGAATCAAATACCATTCTTTACATTACCACGGTATTTTCTACGTAGCTAGTTTAGCGCATACATTTCCGACGTTAGTATTACTGCATCGTAACATAAAACACATTTTTTTATTCAAGGGAGCATATTTTGAAACAAAAACCAGCCACTGGCTGGTTAATTTCCTGCTGTGTTGGGAGGATAAAAGGTATGGAGCGGGGGGAAAAGCATCGGAATTCATAACTAAGCTGTAGTGCTGAGTTATGTCGTTTGCTATTGTTTGTGTGAATAAATGTAACATTTTAAAAGAAAACCTGCAACTTTTGTTTACATTTTGGTTTGTCATTTGTCATTTGTCAGTTGTCCTTTGTCCTTTGCAAATGACCAATGACTAATGATCCTCATCAGTGCTGAGTGCTGAACTCGGAACTGTTTTGCCCAATGCCCAATGCCCAATGCCCAATGCCCAATGCCCAATGCCCAATGCCCA
>JAHCSU010000221.1 GCA_023522315.1 Nostoc sp. CCCryo 231-06 | reverse complement strand
AAATGGGATCTAGTGGCTTATTTGTTGGGACTGAATCTACTGGAAATGCCGGAAACTTAAATATAGAAACTGGACAATTGACTGTTCAAGATGGAGGGCAGGTTTCAGCTTCCACTTCTAAAGAATCTACTGGAGAGGGGGGAAGCATTATAGTTAAGACTGGAGAATTAAATGTCTTAAATAACGCTGACATAACTGTGAGCAGTCAAGGCACAAAAAAGGCAGGTGATTTGGAAATCACTGCTCGTTCTATCAAATTGGATAACCAAGGTAAGCTGATTGGGCAAGCTAACTCCGGTGATGGTGGCAATATTACGCTGAACTTACAAGACTTATTGTTACTGCGCCGTAATAGTGAGATTTCTACCTCAGCAGGCACTAGTGGGGCTGGTGGAAATGGTGGTAATATCATCATCAATGTCCCTGACGGCTTCATCGTCGCCAACCCAAATGAAAACAGTGATATCACCGCCAATGCATTTAGTGGTAGTGGTGGGAGAGTCACAATTAAAGCTACTAATATTTTTGGCATTGCATCACTAACTGAGGAAGACCTTAAAAAGTTGCGCCCTACGGATTTAGACCCGCGTCAACTTCAGACAAATGATATTACGGCAATTTCCCAAACAAGACCTAATTTAAGCGGCATTGTAGATATCAACACGCTTGATGTTGACCCCTCTCAAGGATTAATTAACTTACCATCTGTACCAGTCGATACTCAAGTGTCGCAAGCCTGTCAAGTGCGTCCTGGTGAAAATCAAAACAGTTTTACGATCACCGGGCGCGGCGGCTTACCACCCAACCCTAGAATCGAACCCCTCACTCCTGATGCAGTTGAATTAGATTGGGTAACTCTCAACCCAAAGGGTGAAAACCGTGTTAGTACAAATTCAAATCAGGCAAATAGTTCCAGTCCAGCGCCGATTGTGGAAGCGCAAGGGTGGGTGATAAATGCTAAAGGTGAAGTTGTACTCACGGCTAATGCGCCGAAAGCTTTGCCTCATAGTTCCTGGTTTACTCCTGCTTCTTGTGCTTTCTAAAAAACTAGGTCATACCAATTCAAAATTTAAAATTCAGAAAGCCAGATTTAAATCTGTCATATTCTTTTTTCAAATTGGTATTAGTTAGAGAAACCGGATTTTTAACGCATATTACAGCCAATTGCCTACTAAAACATAGGGTGCCCAGAAATATGGAGCTTTTTCCTTAGCAAAAACAGCTAATTGGGCACTCTGGAGCGCCTCGGCTTTATTCACCCCAGCCTTTAGGTGTCGATAGAACTCACTCATTACATCGGCAGTGGAGCGATCATCTATTGACCACAATGTTGCTAGTGTACTGCGTACCCCTGCCCGCATAGCTATCCCAGCCAGTCCCAAAGCTGCTCGTTTGTCTCCCTCAGCAGTTTGGCAAGCACTGAGGACGAGTAATTCAATGCCACTAAATCTGTTTTTGTCACTAACTCGCAGTAGATTATCAAATTCCTTAACCTTAATCAGTTTATCCCAGGTGAGAATAAAGGTTTTTTCAGCATCAGAACTAAATTCACCGTGAGTTGCTAGGTGAACCACGGAGAAGGGAACTGTTTGCAACTTATTTTGCAGGTTTGTTTGGGTAAACTGTTGATTTAACAGTTCTTCACTCTTGGATACTTCAGATTTGATTTCTTTTAATTCCCGTGGTACATTTTCTAATTCAGGAAATTCTTTGCCTTCGACTGGGCGTTTTTCGCTGACTCCTGCTGTTAAAGCATTTAGCTGTAACTGTCGCAAAGGTTTAGGATCAAGGAGTTGCAAACCTGGTGTCAAGGCGATCGCATATTTCTCTACTAGATATTGCTTCTGTTGTTTGTCGTAGAGAACCGCCATCGGGATATTCCGTAACTCACCATCCAGCACAAACACTAAAGTTTTTATCCCACTATTGACTAACTCTGTTTGTGCAGGTCGAATTAACCAATCATATATTTGTTGGGACTGCTGCTGAACCCGAGCAGTCGCGGTGACATTTAGTAAGTTTTTCCTCAGTTCTGCTATTGTGTTTTCCACATCATTTTGAGCTATTACAGTCTTGTAGTGGCGTAAGTCTTGATTAGGCAATTTGAGGATAACATCTAGGCGATCTGGCAAAATAATTGGATAAATCACTGCTGCTCGTTGGTCTTTTTTGTCAACCACTGGGTCAAGTTCTTGTGTAGGATTTAAACAGGCTGACCGAAAGAAGTTATCCAGTTCTGCCAATTGCAGAGATTCAATTACATCACGAGCAAGCTTTAGATTGTCTTGATTGATACTCTCTTGTGGCGATCGCGAAGCGTTAACGTTAGCCTTTAGTAGAGATGCGTCTCGTTGGTCTAACTTCTCGAAGGGAACAGAAGCGCTGCTGCCTTGGGGAGAACGCAACAGCAATTCAACTAACTCTCGATACACTGGTTCAATATTGTCCCGGAAGGAAAACTGAACGTCTGGATTGATGGCTACTAAATCACCACGCAGAGATTGAAGGGTCTTGTAGGCTACATTATAGGATGCGATCGCACTTTTAATATCTCCCTTTTTTTTCAGTATGCGCCCTAGTTGCCATTGCCACTGATAAGCAATATCCGATGCATTAATACTTTGTGCTATGAATAAAGCTTTCTCGGTAAGCTCTTGAGCATCAGAAAACTGCCTGGTTTTTTCATACAGCTCACCAAGACTACCCATAGCATAAGATTCTGCTCGCCGATCTTGCAAGTTCTGTGCCTGTTTGATCGCGGTGGACAATTGCTGGGCAATGTTCAGCCATGAGGAGGTATCTGTGCTAGTTTTTTCTTTTAATTGGGTGAGATTTTGGGCAAACTTAATCCGAGTATATACTGAGGTTCGGCTGGGTGGCAAGTTGCTAATTTCCGACTGGATTTGAGACGACAATGCCAATGCATCTTGTTCTTGCTTTTTCTCTAAAAGTAGACTAAGTAAATTTAGATGAGCCTGGATGCGGGTGATGGAGGAAACAGATACAGCAGCAGCCTCTTGGTAGTATTGCAAAGCCGCTTCAGTGTCTTGCTGGGCGCGGGCTGTGTTGCCTAAACTGAGTTGAGCTTCAGCGATCGCTTTTGGAGATTGTACTCGCTTTGCCACTGCTAAACTTTTCCCCAATACCAACCGTGATACGTTTAAATCACCCACAACTCGGCGGACGTTGCCAAGACTACGCAGCCCTGTGGCTACAATAAGTGAGTCTGGAAGGCTGGTAAGGGTTTGCTGTACTTCGTTTAAAATTTTGTTAGCCTGAAGGTAAAGCCCTAAAGCTTGTAAAGCTTGTGCAGAGTTAATCCGGTTACGAGTTAATCTAGCCCTGTCGCCTATTTGTTGATAAATATCAGCGGCTTTTTGCCAAGTAGTTAAAGCCGCTTCTGCTTGTCCTTGTGCCAGTTTTAACTGTCCTTGCACATCTAGGGCTTGTGCAATAATTTGCGATTGCTCACCGGAACTGCCAGTATTTTCCTGTGACTGTAATAATTTTAAACTTTGGGCGATCGCTTCCTCTGCTTCAGCCCACAAGCCAAGTTGCTGATAAGCCAAGGAGAGATTACTCAGCGTCATCGCTTCTTGTAATCCATCCCTAGAGGTTTTAAACGCAGCAGCAGCCTGTTGCAAAAGTTTGATTGCTTCAGTAAACTGTCCGGTGTCGTATAATATTTTGCCCTGTTCCACTACGCTTGCCGTTTGTGATGGGCCGCTTTTAAGGGAGAGTAGGGAGTAAGGAGTAGGGGATTCAGCATTCATCAGTTTCCTGCTTTCACTACTTCCTTGTTTTTCCCACTCCCGTTGCTCGGTCAAATTTTGCATGGCAGAGTAGACAGCAGGAGGTTTTGCCAAAACAGGGGATAATGCTATGCATAGAAATGCAGTTAACAGCACTAGGAAAAAATAATTTTGCCATCTCATATCATGTCTGCTTGATTATTTACTTAAACCCGAAGAACCCAAACACCCAAAGCTGCGCTTTGTCTCCCTGCCCCTAATCCCCAGAGGGGGGACTGAGTTCCCCACTCTTCGAGAGGCGATTAAGGGGAGCCACTGCTACAGCCCTTCTCCTAAAGGAGCGCTGTTTTTCGACTCCGCTCAACATAAATTCGCGTTCGGGCATCCAGTACCGCAAGGCGGAAGTCAAAAGTCATACTTCGACAGGCTCAGTAACCATAAGTCAAAAGTATTATGGAATAAGCTTTTGAGGGATTTTCAAAGGTTGCTCTATTTCCGCCGTAGCGTACTAGCCTCTCCCTTTAGGAGAAGGGGAGAGGGGATAATTTAGGAAATTACTAGCTTTCTGAAGTTTCCTGGGAGAACTTCTTATGGATAGTTTTAGTGGATTCCCCATCAGCAGCTACCGTTATGAGATAGTCCATTAAACCATCAGAAAAGGGAAGACGTAGGTGGAAAGTACCATCGGGTTTGATTTTGATGGAATGTCCACCAATGTTTACGCTTGTATTTGGTTGGGTTGCTCCGTGAATAATCAACTCGGCATCTGCCACAAACCAAAAATCTTCGTGGGAACGATTGAAAACCCGAACATTAGGTGAACGGGCGATGAGTAACCACCGTAGTTTACCGCCGTAGGCATCGCCATCGGCGATATAGCCAATTTCAACCATGTAGTCGCGATCGCTGACGGGAATAGCCACAAAGCGATCGCGTGCTACTTCTTCACATTCATACTGCTGTACAAGCTGGGGACTTTGATAACTCAAGTCAATCCCTGTCACATCATACAGCCGCACTACCAATTGGGAGCCGCCCTGTTGTCGTACTGCTTCGTTCTGAGCCTTGGAAATGTGCCAAGAGACATAAGCCCATTTGGGAGTGCGGGGTGTGAGCAAAATTCTGCTCTCCTCTTCACTACTCTCTTCTTGGACATCTACTAAGCCAATAGGTGTTTCGCTTGCTAAGGCTACATCTTCAACGGTGGAATCTGTATGAACAATAGGTGTTTCGCTTGTTAACGCTACATCTTCAACGGTGGAATCTGTAGGCACTGGACTGAAGACACGAATGATCGCTGAACGGGCGATCAATAACCAGTACTCACCATAAGCGACATAGCCAATTTCAGCTATGTAGTCGCGATCGCTGATGGGAATTTCCACTAAGCGATCGTGTGCTGTCTCGTCACATTCATACTCCTGCACCAGGTGGGGACTTTGATAACTCAAGTCAATCCCAGTTGCATCATACAGCCGCACTACCAATTGAGAGCCGCCCTGTTGTTGCAGCGCTGCCTTCTTGGTTTCGGAAATCTCCCAAGAGACATCAGCCCATTGGGAAGTGCCAGGTGTGAGGACAATAGTGCTTTCTTCTTCACTTATCTCTGCTTGGGCGTCTCCTAAGTGAATATCTGTTTCATCCGCAATCGCCACATCATCAACTATGGGATCTGGCTGGATAGGACTGAAGACACGAAGAATTGCTGAACGCGCGATGAACAACCAGCGTAGTTTACCGCCGTAGGCATCGCCATCAGCGACATAGCCAATTTCAGCTATGTAGTCGCGATCGCTGATGGGAATTTCCACTAAGCGATCGTGTGCTGTCTCGTCACATTCATACTGCTGGACAAACTGAGGATTTTGATAACTCAAGTCAATTCCAGTTGCATCATACAGCCGCACTACCAATTGAGAGCCACCCTGTTGGCGCAGCGCTGCCTTCTTGGTTTCGGAAATCTCCCAAGAAACATCAGCCGATGTTGAAGTATGCGGTGTGAGCAAAATACTGCTCTCTTCTTCTGCATCTATCAAATCAACAGCTGTTTCGGCTGCGATTGGCACATTTTCAACCGTAGTATCAGTTTCTCTTTGGGCATCTGATCCAGAAATGGTAGTCCAGCCTGCAATTCCTACGCCTGCTGCTAAAGCCGCAGCACCCGCTAAATCTGTGGAGTCAGTTTCAGCAATACCTTCTTCAACAATAGGCTCTGCTTGAGATTCTTCCTCTGGCAAATTGACAGTAGGTTCAGCAGCGTCCGCTACCACATTGAATACATCTTCTGCTGAGAATTCTGGAAAATCGAGCAGTGAGGATGTTTGTGCCGTTGATGGTTCTACATTGGCTGTCACTTCCTCAGACTCTGGTGAGGGTAATTCATCTACTGAGTCTGTATATTCAGTTGAGGTAATACTCTCTAGCCAGTTCAATTCTGCCTGAAGTTGCTCATCTATCTGATCTTCATTAACTTCTGTGTCCCAATATCCAAAATCAGATGTTACTTCTGGCACATCTGGTAATTCCGGTAGTGGGGCTGTCTCCTCAGATAAAGACAGTTCCACATCAGATACCTCTTCTGGAATATTAGGCAGGTGAGGATATGAAGTATTTACTACAGCTGCTGGGGCTTCTATGTCCCATTCAATTTCCTCAGAATCCCAGGCAATTTCCTCAGAATCAGGCTCAGGATTGTTAGTCTCAGTATAATTACCCTGATTGCCTGTCTCATCAATTGCATCTGCTTTTGTTTCTTTGTTGTTAAAGGCAGACCAGCTAGCCGCCCCGATGCCCGTTGATAGAGCCGCACCATTAGTTAAAGATGCTGCTCCTAAGTTGTTATTTTCTGAGCCATTAGCTACGCCTGATGTTGTGTCTTCATAGGAATTAGAGGTGCCATTAGTTCCCTCTCGGACTAAATTTGATGTCCCTTGAGTAGCATTCTGGGTCAGGTCAGATTCTGTTTGAGCATAGATGTTGAAAGGAGTGCGATCAGGGCTTTCTTGCTCTTGGAAGTGTGGCACTGGCTGCTCCTCAAGCATCGCTCCGTTAATGGAGGGGGATGTGCTGGCGTTGAGCACTGCCATTTCTCCATCTTCTGTGCTGGGTGGACGAGGATCTGATTCTGGTAAGTTGTCTGTTTTCTCAGTAGGCAATGGGCGTTTTCCCAGAACCCACCATAAGAAAGCTCCAGCTACAGGAGCAAAAAACAAAGGTAGGAGCAGCCAAAATGGTGTTTCTCTATTGACAATCGGAATGGGTTGTGCAGTAGCAGGAGCCACAAATGGCTGTTCGGCAAATACAGAAGTAGGGGTAGGCGTAGCAGCAGGTGCCGTCTGGACACCGGGGGAAGCCGTGACAGGTTGTAATACGTTGGTTGCGATCGCCTCTGCTTCTGCCGTTATACCTTGTTTTATAGCGTTCTGTCCTGAGGGTTCGCTAAGGGTAAAGCCGAGAAAACCTACTGTGCTTGAACTTGGATTTTTTTTGTAAACGTAAACTAAAGGTTGCGAGAAGGGATATTTCTCATCATCTGGTAAGGCTTGATTTAATTGCAGAACTCGCACACCTTTCAATTTTGACACCTGATTAGCTAACACATAGCTAATGCCGTCTTTGCCCAGTTGTTTGATGATTTCTGCGGTATTATCCTCAGTCAGTTGGGTAGCATTGGCCCCTGTAGCAAATTCAGCAGTCTTGAAGGCTGGATAAGTCCGAAAAGTATTGCGAGTCTCACTCGTGTTAGGGTGATCGATTAACCGAATCTTCCCTGAGGGCCTTCCCAGTTGTGACCAATTTGTAATTTGTCCCCGGAAAATCCGGGCGAATTGCTTACTAGTTAAGTTTCCTTTGAAAGGATTATCTGCACCAACCACGATCGCAATCTTCTCACGGTGGAAGGGAAGTTGCTCTAGTCCTTGGGCTTTTTCTGCTGGCGTCAACCCACGTCCCATTGCTGCTATGTCGATTTTGCCATCTAGCAAATCTTTCAGTGCCGTATCAGTGCCATTGGCAGCAACTTCAACCTTTGCGCCGGGATACTGTTTTTCAAAATTTTCTTTCAGGCTTTGGTTGATTGCAGCCAAGCTACTTGAACCATCAATCCTTACTATAGTCCCATTCTGCACTGTTTGCGGCAGTGTAAAAGAAGGAGCTTCAGGTTTAGATTGTGCCAGCACGGGTTCTGACACCAGTAAACTTGCTGCCATAGGGGTGGTAGCTAAGGTAAGCCATAATACCAGTCTGACTATCGAAATATCTTTTTTTTCTTGTTGCCACATATGCCCCTTAATTAAAGTAAAAAATAGAAAGCCTGCCAGCCTTAATCATTATCTTTTTATGGATTATGCAGGAGACGCGCTAATTATACATCCCTGTTATATTTCTTATCAGTTATTGTAAATATTTGTGTCACTATATACCTGGTCTGAGTTTAACTGTTTCTACTTGGCTGGACAAAATTTAGTTAAATAAATTTTGTGCTTACAGGTTATTTTATATACTTTAAATACGTATTGCTGAATGATAGTCATGCTGGAAAAATTAGTTAAATAAATAATAAAGATAGTATATAGCGGTTCCCGCATGAGTAAGGTACAGAAAAAATAATTAACCACTAATGAACACACATACTCATAAAGACACGGTAATGCCGAGTCCCTACCCAGTATCCATTGAAACGAGATATCGCTATAAATAGATTAAATAATATGTTGTTTACTGTTCACTAGTTTAAGCTTTACTTAGGGACTTCCAAATAAAAAAATATCCCAAAACTGACGCAAAAATCTTCCCTATTTCTCCTATCTCTGTGTTCGGTTATTGAGCGACTTGTACTGAGCGTAGTCGAAGTAAGTCGAAATACTGCGTCTCTGTGGTAGCCTGCGGCAAGCCGTACCCCTCCGGGGAAGCAAGCTACGCGTAGCGTCTCGTAGAGAAGCGTCTACGTTCATTTGGATAATTTATTTCTTGGAAGTCCCTTAACTATGAATTAATTTGATTGAGATAACAATGACAATCTGGTTTATCAATCAATGACTCCACCAAGGCATTCAGGGCAGTAGCAGCTAAAGCACCACCTCCCAAAGTGCCTGCAACTGTGATAAAAGGTATCTCTTGTTGCATTAGCTGTCGCTTGGCTGCGGGAGCATGGCTAAAGCCAATGGGCATTCCAATTACTAATGCAGGCTGAATTTTGTGGTTGGTAATCGCTTCACAAACTTCTACAAGTACTGAGGGAGCATAACCAACTACCAGGACACAACCCTTACTTACTTGCTGCAATTTTTCTCGCCATTCTCGATGCTCCCAAAAGGCAACTTCTGCCTCTGTGGCGGTGGTAATATGGGGATTATCAATCAAGGTTTCGATGTGGCATCCCAAGTGAAGTAATCGGGTTTGATCTAAAGCAGCAGCAACCGTTTGGGTATCGACAACAATTTGACACCTTGAAGATAAAGCTTCTCGACTAGCTGCGATCGCACCTCGACTCAATTTAACAAAGGACACCAAACTGACATCGCCACAAGCCAAAACCAACTGAGAAATTAAGTGTTGCTCAATTTCCGAACGGTGAGATAAATCAGGTAGTAAGCGTTGTAGCGATTCTGAAAAAGCTTCCGAGTGCGTATGAATTTCGGCATCCAAGCCACTCCAGAGATTTTCCAATCCCCCTAATCCGGCTTGAGTTTCGACATCGAGTAACTTGAGTTGTGCCAAAACTTCCGCCTGCATAATTTGACAATGGCGATCGCGCCCCAATAATCCTTCTAATGCTGATGCAGTTTGTCGCAGTTGAGAAATTTGTTGCATCACCGCCCGATATTGCTGCTGAAGTTGTCCCATGAGATTAACAGTTGTGTCGGCTTCTGGTTCCACCTCCAAAATATTGCGGATATGGTTTAGCTGAAACCCTTGCTGCTTAAGTGCGACAATCCGTTGCAAGCGAAGGACATCTTTTTTGGTATAGAGACGGTAATTGCTGTGCGATCGCACTGGTTGCGGTAACAGTCCCAATTGATGATAATGTCGCACCATCCGCGGAGTTAAACCGCCGCCTACCAAGTGCGTTAACTGCTTAATTGTTAGCTCCTTGCTCTTGGTTTCCACGAATTATGGTATTAATAAAGGTTAATTGTTGCCAAGGGGGCGTTTAAGAAAGGCGATGGCTTTTAACCTAGCTTAGTTAAACTATCTGCTAGGCGATAATTTTTTCTGGATATTAGCTTCTTGGATAACGTAGTTGTTGCTCGTAAATACCTGAATACCTGGAACAACAGCATAATCCATGTCATGTGTGATAATTTGAATTTTCCCTGCTCCTGCTCTGCTAATAGCTTCGAGAAGTAGTAGATCGTAGCCATCAACAGCTTGAGTTTGGAATCTGTTTAGTGCTGCATCGGTTGTTGTGTCATCTACTGTCAGATCAACAGGAACAGCAAACGCTTTCACCTGACTCCAAGCTGACTGAACTTCGGCAACAACATTCATCCGTTCATTTGGGTAATTATGACGGTATTCTTTAAGTGGCAAAGACCCATGCGATTTTGTATAAATATTATATTCAGTTTTCTCAATTATATGAGCAAGTTCAGCCAAAATTAGCCCAGAATATGTCAGTGTGGCTCCATTTAAAAGAGCTTGATTGATATATTTGAGATAATTGCTGAATTTGGATGCTTTAGTACCAAACCCAGCATTTGTATAAGTCTGCCAAAACCAGACGTTGGTATCTACAAGGAAAATATCACCCTGCTGGGAATTATCAGTTTTGATGTCGATTATATCAGCTTGGATATTAAGGTTGACCACCATGCTTTAAAAAGTTGCAGCCTGCTCTGTAATCACTGCATCAACTGCATTACGAAATTGCTCATCAGAATAGTAGTGCTTTGCATTGGCAATCACACGCTCAAGAACATTCCACCCCTCAGAATTTATAGCAGTGAATTCAACGAGCCGATTAAGGTTATCTGCTGGAATATCTTTCAAGAGATGACCGATCGCAAAGTTGAAAAAAGGAGAAGCAAAGACCTGAACTCCAGTAAAATCTAATTCTACAGGGTTGCCAGAAAGCAGAACTGGATGAATCTGGTCATATACCTTCTGCCCACTCTCAGCGCTGATGGCGTATTTCCCGACGAGATCAAAAATTTTGTATGCCATTCCTCTATCTCCGTCTTTAAAATAACCGCTTCTTATGATGAGCCTCAGAAGCTAGGCAGTAGTAAGATTCATCACACCGAAGTGCAATATTAATCAGTGTTCCCTTAAAGTTAGTACATTTGTTCTCATATATAATATTATCGCCTATATTGACATATCCGTCATTACTAAAGATTGTAAGGTTTCCATGATTTTTTACGATGAACTCCTGCAATAAGTTTAAGCCTGCGCCACGGGAGATACTGTTTTGCTTAGTGCTATTTCCCGGCTCGAACGCCCACTGTAGAGCCTCATTAGTAGTTTTGTTTAAGTTCTGAGGTAGAGAGCGAACACTACTAGGGATACCAATACCAAAGTCGATGACCGTTAGATGAAGAAAACCAAGTTTGGGGTAGTGCTGACCGCAACTGAACACCCCCACAGCAGATTGACTATGATCAAATGCATTGAAATAAATCTCTAAGACTCGCCCTGTAATTGCATCTTGTAGTCTTGGACTGATGTTGACCCAACCTTTGCCCAGCCAATTATATTTCAGGTAATCTGCAATAGCACTCATATCCTGCTGAAGATCATTTCGGTAAGGTATGGAGTTGCCATGCCACGGTTTTGTGTCAAAACCGAAATCACACAAGAAGCCATTCTGAGCTAAGTTCATCCGAATTTTGTCTGGAACTGTATTCCAATCGAAAGCAACAGAGCCGCCACGAGCTTCGATAAGACGGAATAGTCCTCCCAAAAAAGCAACGCCGTAGTGTCCCAAGAATTCGCAGTAGTGAAAATCTACCTTGATATTTAAGCAATCTTGGGGTAACTGCTCAATTTCATCCCTGAGTTTGAATAACTTATTAAAATGATGGGGATTGTCATCAATCTTGGTTACATAAAGAATTAAATTTGGCTGATTTTTAGTCTCTAAGAGCAAAATAACTCCGACTATTACAGATATTTATTAGTCATTTATCTCTTGAACTTTAACACTGGTATCAAGAGGATTTAGCACTTTTTTGCGACGCCGAATAGCCCGTACTTCGACAAAGCTCAGTGACCACCGCAGGCATCGCTTTCATCCCCTGATAAGAAATTTGAAGGTTTACAAATTAGCGCACCATACCCAGAATAAAACACACACTATCATAAAGAATGACTCTGGGAACTTACCCGTTCTGGGAGCATTTTTAAAGATAAACCTTGACATTAACATTAATGTCAAGGTTTAGGGTGAGAGAGTCCTTGTTAATTCACCTCTCATGCTCTACCCCCAACGTTTTAACCAATTCACCAGAGAACACGCAGATACCTTAGCAGCCCTTTTGTGTGGGTTGCTGCTATTTCTCGGATGGTTCGCCTTGCATCTCGGTTGGTTCGGATTAGCATTGCTGCTGCTACCTGCTGCTTATGTGATTGGTGGTTACGAAAGTGCGCGGGAGGGATTGACTACTCTCTTCAAAGAAAAAGAACTTGATGTAGATTTGCTGATGATTGTGGCAGCTATTGGTGCTGCTAGTCTCGGCTTATGGCGAAGAGAATATCATCTAATTATTGATGGGGCAATTTTGATTCTGATTTTTGCCATCAGTGGCGCACTAGAAGGCTATGCCATGCAGCGAACTGAGCGCAGTATCCGCAGTTTGATGAGTCTGACACCAGATACAGCAAGGGTTTTGCATCAGGAAAGGGAAGCGGAAGTTTCCATTAGTCAGCTAAAAGTGGGTGATGAAATTGTCGTCAAACCTGGAGAGCTAATTCCTACTGATGGGATAATTTTATCTGGTTACAGCACGCTCAATCAAGCTGCGATTACAGGCGAGTCTTTCCCTGTAGAGAAAACGGTGGGCGAAGAAGTATTTGCTGGCACACTCAACGGCTATGGTGCATTGCAAATTAAGGTACACAAACCAGCCCAAAGCAGTTTGATTCAGCGTGTGATTCGCTTGGTGGAACAGGCGCAGACAGAAGCACCTCCTTCGCAAGAGTTTATCGATCGCTTTGAGAAAGGATATGCCAAAGTCATTGTAGTAGCTGGGATATTACTGGCAACTTTACCGCCATTTCTTTGGGGTTGGGATTGGGAAACAACGATTTATCGCGCCCTTACTTTCCTGGTGGTAGCTTCTCCCTGTGCGTTGATGGCTGCAATAATGCCCACCCTGCTTTCGGGAATCGCCAACGGTGCAAGACAGGGGATTTTGTTTAAAAATGGGGCGCAGTTGGAGAAGATTGGCAAAGTCAGAGCGATCGCATTTGATAAAACTGGTACTCTAACAACAGGACAGTTGCAGGTATTCAAGATAATTTCAGCTAGTGAATACACTAAGGATGATGTATTAAAAGCCGCCGCTAGTGTGGAATCTTCTTCCGAACATCCCATCGGTAAGGCAATTGTACAGGCGGCTGGTGATTTAAATTGGGTTGGTGCAATCCAAGTGCAAGCTATGCCTGGACAGGGAATTGTCGGAATCGCTCAAGAACAACAGGTAATTGTCGGGAATGCCCTTTTTGTGCAAAAGTATGTCACAAATTTACCTGAAGAATTGCGAGAAATGGCTCAATCTTTAGAGCGAGAAGGTAAAACTGTGGTTTGGGTAGCGAAGAACCCCACCCCCAACCCCTCCCCGCTTGCGAGGAGGGGAGCCGGAGATGTGATCGGTGTAATTGCGATCGCAGATGAAGTAAGATCGCAAGCAGCCGCAACCATTACCCGGTTAAAGAAGCTGGGAGTTGAACAAATTGTCATGTTAACTGGGGATAATGAGGAAACTGCTCAGAGTGTCGCCAAAGCAGTCGGAATTGATCGGGTGTATGCTCAACTTCTACCAGAAGATAAGCTGGATATTATCCGCCGTCTACAGCAACAATATCAAACTGTGGCAATGGTGGGAGACGGAATCAATGATGCACCAGCCCTAGCCCAAGCATCTGTGGGTATAGCGATGGGAATATCTGGTAGTGATGTGGCATTGGAAACCGCAGATATAGTACTGATGGCAGACAGGTTAGAAAAAATTGCTGTAGCGATGCATTTGGGTAGGCGATCGCAAGCCATAGTAAAACAGAATATAGTCGTAGCGTTGGGTTTCATTATGTTGCTTTTGGTGGGCAACTTTCTCGGAAATATCAACCTACCTATTGGCGTGATTGGGCATGAAGGTTCTACAGTGTTAGTTACCCTCAGTGGTCTAAGATTGCTGAAATAAAGCATTTTTCTCTGTGTTCTCTGCGCCTCTGCGGTTCGTTAAAATTTGAATCTTCAGAATAGTAATAGGGTGTGCTAAACCAGGTATCTAAGTAGGTGGGTGTCAAAATTTGTAGTTGGAATAAATTAAGAGGCAAGAGGCAAAACAGTTTTAGGCTAGTTTATTTTTGTTGACATAGTTTGGTTTTATTATGCCGACCTACTTAATATTTCTTTTGCGATCGCTTCTATAGTGGCACGCAAACTTAATACTAGGAAAAAAATAATCCCCCTTAAAAAGGGGGATTGGGGGGATCTTCGCTTGTTTATCAAGCGAACTGAACTATACAGCGTTTTTCAGGTAAGTGAAGTACACAGGTAGGGGAACAGCACTGCTGTGCCCTTAAGATCATCTGTATCTCACCAAGTTACAATCTGCTGTATATATTCAGATGACAGGGAACAATTAATTACGAATTATGAATTAGTTCTCGCCTTTTGCTGAATATGCAGCACTTTTACCATCCAATGACATACCTTCTGTTTGCAGTTCTTGATGCCGATTTGGTTTGATAAAGCGCTCTGTTGTCGTCTTAATCACGATATACAAAATCGGTACTACAAACAAACTCAAGAAAGTCGCAATTAGCATCCCACCAAAAACTGCTGTTCCCAAAGATTGCCGACTTCCTGCTCCTGCACCTGTGGCAATAGCTAACGGGAAAATCCCTAAAAGGGTAGAAAATGCAGTCATCAAAATTGGACGTAACCGTTCTTGTGAAGCCTCAATTACTGCTTTGGTAATTGAAAGCCCTTGCTCTCGCAATTGATTAGCAAATTCCACAATCAAAATCGCATTTTTACTAGCTAAACCAATCAACATTACTAAACCAATTTGACAGTAAACATCATTAGCAAAACCCCGCATTGATTGAGCTATCAGCGCTCCAAAGATAGCTAAGGGAACTGATAACAGAATGATAAAAGGGTCAATGTAGTTCTCGTATTGAGCGGCTAGTACCAAAAACACAAAGATTATTCCTAATCCAAAAATCAGGGGTGCTAAACCACCAGAATCTATTTCTTCTAATGCAGTCCCTGACCATTCGTAGCCATAACCTGCTGGTAAAACTTCTTTTGCAACTTGTTCCATTGCCTTAATTGCGTCTCCAGAACTAGAGCCAGGAGCGGCGGAACCATTAATTTCAATTGAGCGGAACAGATTGTAGTGATTTATTGTTTGCGCTCCCACAGTCGGAGTAACTGTGACTAAGTTACTCAAAGGAATCATTTGATTTTTTTGAGAACGAACGTATAGTTTACCAATATCTTTGGGGTTGGAACGAAACTGTTGATCTGCCTGGATATACACCCGGTAATTGCGCTGCTGGAGATTGAAATCATTCACATATTGTGATCCCAAAGCAGTTTGTAAAGTACTGAAGACATCATCTATAGAAACTTGCAATGATTTGGCTTTATTGCGGTCTACTTCCACAAGCAATTGTGGTGTATCTGCGGCAAAGGTACTAAATACAGCTTGTAATCCTGGTGTTTGATTAGCTTTACCTAGTAACTGACCCATCGACTGGACTAGATTTTGTAAGCCACTGTTACCTCTGCGGTCTTGTAGTTGAAAGACGAAACCGCCAAAGTTACCTAAACCCTGAATTGGTGGTGGGTTCACAGGAAAGACTCTGGCTTCTGGGATTGCCAACAACTTCCCTTGCAATTTGCCAATAATCGCCTGTACTGATTGGTCGGGTCTTGAGCGTTCTGCCCAAGGTTTTAAAGTTGTAAATATGATGCCGCTATTGGCGGTGCTACCACTAAAACCAAATCCTCCCACGGCAAAAGTCCCTAGCACTTCTGGAAGTGGCAGGATTTCTTTTTCTACTTGTGCCATAACATCGCTGGTATATTGCAGCGAAACCCCTTGGGGTCCTTGGATGATGGTGATGAAGTAGCCTTCGTCTTCATCGGGTAGAAAGGCTGTCGGTACTGTGGTGTAGAGCCAAGCAGTCATACCCAAGGAAACAATAAACAACCCAATTACGACGCTTTTAAATCGTGTGAGAAAGGTAAGCGATCGCTTATAGCCATGCTGCACCCAGTCGAGAAACCGATTAATCTGGCCAAAAATCCAACCCAGCCAACCGGAAGGTTTTTGTCCTTGACGCAGCAGCATCCCACACAAAGAAGGTGTCAGGGTCAAAGCCAAAAAAGTCGAAATCGCAATGGAAAATGCGATCGTCAGTGCAAATTGTCGATAAAGTGCGCCTGTGGTTCCCGGAAAAAACGCCACTGGCACAAACACCGCCATCAATACTAGTGAAGTGGCAATAACTGCGCTAGAAAGTTCCGCCATTGATTCACTAGCGGCTCGGCGAGGACTAATTCCTTTATCCTGAATAAAACGGCTGATTTGCTCCACCACAACGATCGCATCGTCTACCACCATCCCCGATGCTAAGGTCAGACCAAACAAAGTCAAACTATTAATGGAAAAATTAAAAATTTTGATGAAGGCAAATGTCCCAATTAGTGCTAGAGGAATAGTCAGTGCTGGAATTAAAGTGGTTCGCCAATCCTGCAAGAACACAAAAATTACAATTACAACTAACACTACCGCTGTAATCAGAGTCTTGATAACTTCTGCCATCGACTCTTCTACAAACGATGTTGTGTCAAAAGCTACCTGATATTGCATTCCTGGTGGAAAACTCGGAGCCAATCGCTTCATTTCAGCTTTGACTCCTTTCGCTACATCCAAGGCATTACTGCCAGGAACCTGATAAATCCCTAAACCTACAGCATCATTGCCCCGAAATCGCAGAAATGTGTTGTAATTTTCTGCCCCCAGTTCGGCTTTACCAACATCTTTGAGCTTGACTAATGTGCCATCATCTCCAGTTTTGAGGACAATTTCTTCAAATTCTGATGGTTCCTCTAATCGACTAGCAGCACGCACATCAAGTTGATACCTTTGTCCTTCAGGAGCCG
>JAHCSU010000220.1 GCA_023522315.1 Nostoc sp. CCCryo 231-06 | reverse complement strand
AAGCAAATGCTGTTGCTCAACAAGCAAATGCGATCGCTCAACAAGCAAATGCTGTTGCTCAACAAGCAAATGCGATCGCTCAACAAGCAAATGCTGTCGCTCAACAAGCAAATGCTGTCGCTCAACAAGCAAATGCGATCGCTCAACAAGCAAATGCTGTCGCTCAACAAGCAAATGCTGTCGCTCAACAAGCAAATGCGATCGCTCAACAAGCAAATGCGATCGCTCAAATTTACAAAAATTATCGGAGATTTGATTGCTAAAACCCGGAAGTCAAGCGGTCAGTGATTCAATTAGCGTAAACCAACAATTAATGGGTAATAATTCAATAATGCGGCACGAAATGCAATCGTTTTGTTTGTTGGCTTCTCTGCTACTCCGCTTTTCGGTAAAATAACTTAGCAGATCAGCAAGGAACAGGTTCAGGATCATGGCTCAAGCTAGTATTGGGATTATTGGTGGTAGTGGTCTGTATAAAATGGACGCGCTCAAAGATATAGAAGAGGTGCATATCCAAACCCCCTTCGGTTCACCATCAGATGCTTTGATTCTGGGGACTTTAGATGGTACACGGGTAGCTTTTTTGGCGCGTCATGGACGCAATCATACGTTGTTACCTTCTGAGTTACCGTTTCGCGCTAATATCTATGCGATGAAGCAATTGGGTGTGAAGTATTTAATTTCAGCTAGTGCTGTGGGTTCCTTGAAGGAAGAGGCGAAACCACTGGATATGGTGGTGCCAGATCAGTTTATTGACAGAACAAAAAATCGGATTTCAACGTTTTTCGGTGAGGGAATTATTGCTCACATTGCTTTTGGCGATCCAATTTGTAAGAATTTGGCTCTTTTGTTGGCAGATGCGATCGCATCTCTCAATTTACCAGAAGTTACTCTCCATCGCGGCGGCACTTATGTGTGTATGGAAGGGCCGGCTTTTTCCACTAAGGCGGAATCGAATCTTTACCGCAGTTGGGGTGCAACAATCATTGGGATGACGAATTTACCAGAGGCGAAGTTGGCCAGGGAAGCCGAAATTGCATACTCAACTTTAGCGCTGGTGACAGATTATGATTGTTGGCATCCAGATCATGACAGTGTGACGGTGGAATTGGTGATTGGCAATTTGCTGCGGAATGCTGTGAATGCTCAAAAGGTGATTCAAGAAACTGTGCGGCGGTTAAGTGAAAATCCACCGTCGAGTGAGGCGCATTCGGCGTTGCAGTATGCGATTTTGACTCAGTTAGATAAAGCACCAGCGACGACGAAGGAAAAGTTAGGGTTATTGTTGCAGAAGTATTTGTAGTATTTGGTGATGAATGAGCGATCGCACCACGATCTAAAATCATACAGGCGATCGCTAATTGTTCCCTGCCAAAGAGTTCCTTGGCATCACATTTCCTGAGAAAATACGAGTTTGGTGCTTGGAATGCTCTTACAAACGAAAATAAGTCTACTATTGCCAGTGTTCCCGAACCTAATTTTGCATTGGGTGCATTAACTTTTGCAGCCTTAAGTGTAGGTTTACGACGGAAACGTAAACATAAATTAGCTCCTAGTCCTGTAAATCAATACGATTCAGTTAGGAACTTCTAAGAAATAAATTATCCAAATGAACGTAGATGCTTCTCTACGAGACGCTACGCGTAGCTTGCTTCCCCGGAGGGGTACGGCTTGCCGCAGGCTACCACAGAGACGCAGAGAACACAGAGACAGGAGAAATAGAGAAGATTTTTGCGTCAGTTTTGAGATATTTTTTTATTTGGAAGTCCCTTAAGGCTTAATTCCCCAATCCATTAAAAAAGGGGAACTATACCAATACTGTTCAGTAAAGACGTTGCATTGCAACGTCTCTACAATTCGTGCAACCTAGTTTTAGCACCATACCACCCATGCAAAATCGGCATAGTAAACAATCCCCACGCCAAACCCGTAATCAACCCAAAAGGCGTAACCAGATAGTTATTAAAACTCCACAAACCGAAAATCTGTGCTGCTAATTCCAAAGGATAAGCCATCATCAGCACAGTTGCGATCGCCACACCACTCCAGCCATACTGACTCAACCAGTGAAATCCTTTACCACCAGTTACCCCATACAACAAACGAGTAATCAGCAAACCCGTGACAGTACCGTAGCAGCGCATACACACAGCCATAATAAATGGTGGTGTTAAATCTAACCCCATATCTGGTTGCGGACATACATGATTACCCATGAAATAAATGATGTCCGCAATCCCAGGAAGCAAAGACACTCCAGACGCAGCCAAAAAGGGAGCGATAGGCGGGCCAAAAACCATCCCTACCAACAAGAAATCAGCAATCAAACTAACCCAATTAACCTGCAACTCTTCACTGAAAGCTACTCTTATCATCTCCCTTTCTCTGCGCCTCTGCGGTTTATTTTCCTAACCTACCTTATTAACATAAGGACTTGTCAACTTATCCAACTGCTGAATCAACAGACTCAAGAATAATCCCACATCCGTCACCACACCCACCGATTCTACAGAACCGCGATCGCTTAACTTAGTCACCACAGCTGGATTAATATCCACACACACCATTCTCACCCCCGCCGGAGTCATATTTCCCACGCCAATAGAGTGCAGCATTGATGACAGCATCAAAATCATCTCCGCACCTTCTAGGTGTTTAGCATATTCCTCCTGTGCTTGAATCAAATCCATTAGGGTATCAGGCAAAGGCCCGTCATCCCGAATCGATCCCGCAAGCACAAAAGGCACATTATTGTGGACACACTCATACATCACGCCACTTTTAATTGCCCCCGCCTCCACAGCTTTATGAATACTGCCATAACGGCGCATACTATTAATTACCTTCAGGTGATGGCGGTGTCCACCATGCACGGCGATACCCCGCTTCATGTCTACACCCAAAGAAGTGCCCATGATATTTTGCTCGATGTCGTGAACTGCGATCGCATTACCACCCAGTAACGCTTGCACGTATCCTTCCCGAACCAGTTGCGCTAAGTGTTCGCCGCCACCAGTGTGAATCACCACCGGGCCAGCCGTGACAACTACCTTACCACCAGCATCGCGGATTTTCCGCAATTCCCAAGCTACTTGCTCAACGACCAATTCCACGCGTCGTTCGCTGGAAACCCCCGCCGACATAAAGCTGAATTCTTGGGTGCTACGTTGTTCCCGCGATTCAGTTTTGCGGATGGTGCGGATACCTAGCACGTCTACAATTACCTGTTCGCCCACTTTTAAATCGCGTAGTATTTTACACCGAGCGACAAAGCCATTGGCAGTTTGGGTAATTGCGATCGCACCATCCATCCGTTGATTTTCCACCTTCACCCACTGAGCATTAATTCGGACTTCGGTGGGATAAATTGTACTGACGTAGAAATCATCAGGTGCAACGCCATCTTGAATTACCGGCTCCAAAATAGCGTCTCGCTCATCATGCGGTAAATCTACAGCACCCAAATCAATCAACCGGGAGATGATTTCTTCCATCACCTCATGGGATGGCGCTGATACCCTAACCTCTGCGGCTGAGGTACTTTGGCGCTGTTCTCCCAAGTTAAAATTCAGGACTTTGAAGCTTCCCCCAGCGTCTATAATCAAATCCAAAGCGCGGTTAATTAAGCCTGCATCCAGCAAGTGTCCCTCCATGCGAATGACACGGCTTTCTACCGAGACATTGGCATGAATTTCATCTCTAACTGGTTCTGTTACCCGCAAAGTTAAGCATTTAGCTGCACCACCAGCTTTGAGAAATTCGGTAAGCGGTGTTTCCAACACTTGAAAACCTGCATCTGCAAGGCGCGTTTTCAAAGCCTCACTCGCCTTGTTCATGATGACGATGCTATCTACATTCACCGTATTACAAGCGAAGTTGACTGCATCAGCCTCTTCAATTGCGATTCGCTTTTCTTGTGCGACTCGCATTTCAATTAAGCGGTTAGAGTAAGAATCAAAAGCGCCTGGATAATATAGCAAATAGCCATTTGCTAGGGGACAAAAACAGGTATCCAGGTGATAAAAACGTTCGTCTATGAGTCGCAGGGATAGCACCTCAATATCCAGCCATTTAGCTAAATAAGGATGAGAATCTAATTCCGAGCGGAAACCGTATCCCGCCCATAACCAGCGTCCTTCTCGATCCAGCAGTGCATCCCCTGCTCCTTCAAAGGGCAAATCTTTGGGAAGTTCATTGACTATGTAGCCATTTGCCTCAAACCATTGTTTGAAGAAAGGCTCCTCTCCCTGACGTTCTTTGTGCAAAAAGCGACTAAGGACGACGTTATCTCCCAGTACTAAGCCAGCGTTGGCGGTGAAAACCAAATCAGGCCAACCTTTTTCAGGTGGTACTAAATCTACAATGGCGTGTTGTTTAAGGATCTGGTGTAGTCCCTGCCACTGTTCCACGGCGCGATCGCGCGATGACTTGTGAATATTCCCTTCCATCCAAGGATTAATCACATAGTCCACGTCGTAGTGGTCAGGAGGGCACATCAAAAAGCGAATACGGGAAGTCATAAAAATCTTACAAGCGTTTTATATGCTACAAGCCTATTTGAGATACAGATTTTCGATTTATTGGCATTCGGTAAAATCTGCTACTAGAGCTTCTATCTTTTGATAGTTGGAGGCTTTACCTTAATTCTATTACTGGAAGAGGCAAAGTGAGGAAAAGAAGGACAGAAGGTGGCAAAATGGTGTGGCGTGGGCGGTACAATGATGACGCCAAGAACAGAACAAGCTACGTAAGATCAATAACAAATATCTCCGCTATGCGGCGATCGCTGGCTGAGTCTACTCGATCAACCAAACTTCAGATATTCTGCTGTTGCCAGGTTAAAGTTGAAATAAACGTTAATATACTTTTGGTTCCAATATTCCTTGAAGGCGTGTTTATAATATTTTTATTTTAAATAAAATTTTTTACATATCAATTAATTTATATTTTGTGATAATATACTTACGTCTTAGAGTAGCGTTGTAAATAAAATCTATGCTAATAAACGATTTTTGAGATAACAATAAAATTTGATTATTGTTTCTTAAGACTTTGGAGTAATTTAAAACAGCATGAGAAATTCCTTGTCACAGACACAGAATTGGCTTATTTCTAAATTTTGGCTCCGCTTTTTAATCATAATTATATTAATAGTGGGGGTATTTTTTCGTTTCGTCAATCTGGATAAAAAAGTATATTGGGCTGATGAAGTTTACACATCATTACGCATCTCTGGCTATATGAAATCAGAAATGGATGAGCAGTTACAGAATGGTCGTTTGCTCAACATAGAAGATTTGCATAAATACCAGTTTCCTAATTCGGAAAAAAACACAAATGATACACTTAAAGGGTTAAGGTTAGAAGAATCGCAAGTTGTACCGCTATATTTCGTGATACTCAGGTTTTGGGTAGAATGGTTTGGCAATTCTGTAGCGGTGACGAGAAGTTTTTCAGCATTCATTAGTCTGCTAACCTTTCCTTGTATTTATTGGTTATGCCAAGAATTATTTAAGTCTTCACTAATAGGGTGGATGGCTATGGTTTTGGTAGCCGTTTCACCTGTTCATGTCATATATGCACAAGAAGCACGAGCTTACAGTTTATGGATAGTAGCGATTTTAATGTCGAGCGTAGCACTACTGCGAGCTATACGCCTTCAAACAAAGGTTAGTTGGTGCATTTATGCAGCAACATTATCACTAGGGTTTTACAGTCAATTATTTTTTACCCTTGTCAGTCTGGCACAGGGAATTTATGTAGTTACAATCGAACGCTTCCGATTAACTAAAACATCAATATCTTACCTGCTATCATCGCTTGCAGGGTTTCTAATTTTCGCACCTTGGTTTTGGATTATTATTACCAACCCTACTCCTTCAGGAGTAAGTTGGACAAATGCTAAACAAACATTATTGCAGTCATCTATAAGGTGGTCTGGAATTATTAGTCGTGGGTTTCTTGATTTAGGCATTAGCCCTAATGACTCATCGAAACTTAAGATTGCCTTGATTCCTGGGATTTTAATAATTTTCGTTCTTATTATCTACTCAATTTATGTTCTCTGTCGAACAACTTCTAAAGAAGTTTGGTTATTTGTCTTAGCCTTGATTGGGTCTGTAGGTCTTCCCCTAATGCTGTTGGATTTCGGCTTTGAAAAGCGATTTGGGAGTACTAGATATTTACTTCCATGCATTTTAGGTATACAGTTAGCGCTTGCTTACTTATTTACCACTAAAATCACATCTATTTCTAGTAAAATTTGGCAGAAAAAGCTCTGGTCAATTATAACATTCATAGTAATTACCAGCGGAACCATATCTTGTATACTCAGTTCTCAAGCTCAGATGTGGTGGAACAAAGTGCCTGAGGTAAACCAAGAGTATCCCCAAATTGCTCAGATAATTGATCAAGCTAATAAACCGCTTTTAATTAGTGATGGTAGCATAATTGCAATCCAAACACTTGCTGATTTACTTGATCCAAAAGTGCGACTTCAACTTGTATATCCATATAAATTACCAGAGATTACTACTGGCTTTACTGACATATTCTTGTTCAAATCCTCTGACTTCTTAAAAGCCGGAATTGAGAAAATTTATAATTCCAAGTTACAGCAGATAGACAAGTCGCTCTGGAAAATCACAGAATCGACTTAAAGCATGTAAGAAGCTTCATGAGTCAGTCTATAACAAAAAATGTTGCTAATTAAAGATATGAAGCGGAGGCTCGAAAATGATTTAAAGACAATTTGATACTGGTTAAAGCTTCAATCTGAGGCGAAAATTCCAAATAATATCAAGCTTTGTTAATGGCTGACGATCATCGTTTATTAAAGTTTTGAGCTAATTGAAAACTATATGAAAAATCACTTATCACGCAACTGGCTTATTTCTCAATCTGGGCTACGCTTTTTAATCATCATTCTATTAGTAATAGGTGTATTTTTTCGCTTCGTCAATATTGATAAAAAACTTTACTGGGGCGATGAAGTTTTCTCATCATTACACATATCTGGCTATATGCAGTCAGAAATGAATAAGCAGTTAAGTAATGGTCGTTTGATCACCATAGAAGATTTACATAAATACCAGTATCCAAATCCTGAAAAAAACGTAACTGATACAATTAAAGGTATTATGTTAAAAGACTCACAGATTTTGCCATTATACATTGTGATGACCCGGTTTTGGGTAGAGTTGTTTGGCAGTTCTGTAGCAGTGACGAGAAGTTTTTCGGCATTTATTAGTCTGCTCACCTTTCCTTGTATTTATTGGCTATGCCAAGAATTATTTGAGTCTTCACTAGTAGGGTGGATAGCCATTGCGTTGGTAGCCGTTTCACCTATTCATGTCATATATGCACAAGAAGTACGAGCATATAGTTTATGGATAGTAACCATATTAATATCGAGCGTAGCACTGCTGCGAGCTATGCGGCTTAAAACAAAGGTTAGTTGGTGCATTTATGCAGCAACATTATCATTAGGGTTTTATACTCATCTATTTTTTACATTGGTTGCTTTTGGGCAAGGAATTTATGTAATTGCAATCGAACGCTTCCGATTGAGTAAAACATCGATTTATTACCTGATTTCATCGCTTGCGGGGTTTATAAGTTTTGTACCTTGGATTTGGATTATTATTACCAACCCTCAGCCAGAAACAGTAAGTTGGGCAAGTGCAAAACAAACATTTTTTGCGTCAGCTACAAGGTGGGCTGGGATCTTTAGTCGTACATTTCTTGATTTAGGTATTAGCCCTAGCGACCCAGGAAAAATTAAAATTGCCTTAATTCCTTTTATTTTAATTATTTTAGCTTTAATGATCTACTCAATTTATGTTCTCTGTCGAAGAACCTCTAAAGAAGTTTGGTTATTTGTCTTAACCTTGATTGGATCTGTAGGGATTCCCTTACTCATAGTGGATTTCGTCTTTCAAAAACGATACGCTACTAGTCGATATACACTTCCTTCAGTTTTGGGTATACAGTTAGCTGTTGCTTACTTATTTAGCACTAAAGTCACATCTATTTCTACTAAAGTTTGGCAAAAAAAGCTCTGGTCACTTCTAGCAGTCATAGTAATCATCGTTGGAATCATATCTTGTACAATCAGTTCTCAAGCACAGATGTGGTGGAACAAAGTACCAGAAAAAAACCAACTATTGCCCCAAATTGCTCAGATTGTTAATCAAGCTAATAAACCGCTTTTAATTAGTGATGCTAGCATAATTCCACCAATCCAAATTCTTGGTCACTTAGTTGATCCAAAAGTGCGATTTCAAATTGTCAATGAAAATCAATTACCAGAAATTACTAATGGCTTTACTGACATATTCTTATTTAGTCCCTCTGACTTCTTAAAAGCTGGAATTGAGAAAATTTATAACTCAAAGTTACAGCAGATAAACGACTTACTCTGGAAAATAACAAAATCCACCTAAACCGAAGATACAGGCGGATGAGTAAACACTAAAGTGCTGACTACAAACCCTCAAAACTATTTTGATAAAGTATAGAACTTACGCATTGACAGGAAAGACCAAATATAAGTGATTTGAAAAACCACATCTGTCGTAAGGGCACAGCATTGCTGTGCCCCTACAGCACGGGTATATTAATCATTAAAAAATGATTAATAAAACCCTGAAACGACGTATTCACCTTGATGCACAACATGATTTTTTTGTACAGTGCGTAAATTCTAAAGTATTAAAAATTAATATTGATTAGCCTAATAAGTGGCACAATTAGAGTCAAAATATACTTTAATTATATAAAAACTTAAGTATATAGTTATACTGCCGCCGCTTATGTCATCGCCCCTTGAGCGCCCGCTAAAAGTTGAAATCAGGCTGCCATCTTCCCATCCTCATTTATTAGAAGGACTAGATATATGGCTGCGCTTAGGTTTGATATCCGATACTCAAGTTAAGCAGCTATGCCGAGAATTTCTGGTGTGTACGGTGGTATTGCAACCCCAGCCTGAAGCTGAAACAAAGGTAGCATTTGTAACTTCCGACCCCGTGCAGCAGTTGCCCATAGCAGCTTTACAATCTAGTAGCCGTAGACAACCGCAGCAACAAAAACCAGCTAAACCCAACTTTATTAGCACAATGTTGCAGTCTTTAGGGGCAGAACTGAGTGTGCGTTGGCTGCTTTTTCTAGGGGTATTCTTGGTAGTGGTGTCCTCTGGGGTATTGGCTGCAAGTCAGTGGGAAAGGTTTCCTGCTTCTGGACAGTATGGAGTTTTATTTGCTTATACTTTGAGTTTCTGGGGATTAAGCTTTTGGGCAACTAGGCAAAGCAACCTTAGATTGACGGCTCAAACTTTGTTGATTGTCACCCTTTTGTTAGTCCCAGTGAACTTTTGGGCAATGGATAGCTTTCGGTTGTGGCAAAATCCTTTGGATTGGATTGTAGTTGCGATCGCCTGTCCTACTCTCACTGCTATAACTGTTTTACTCTCCAAAAATCGCAGTATTTTTCCCAATTTACTTACCGGGAAATTACCTCTAATAAATATTCTGGGGCTGAGTTATTTGCATTGGGGTTGGCAATTAAGAGGATTTCCCTTAATTGCCGTTTACGTGGCAATGATCGGCACAACTATCATTACCGTTTATCACAATTACCAACAGCCTAATCCTATCAGTGAAGAAGATAGGCGCGATGTCTACGACGGGCTACGCCTACGCAGTAGCTTAAGTATTAGTTTACCTGCTACTGTAATTATTTATGCTTTGATAGTGCTGCTAGTGCGGGCAATTTTTGTTGTCCGGGTAGATGTTACGCAGTTGGGGTTAGCTATTGGTATTTGCGGCTGGCTAGTAACTTGGCTAGCACAGCAGGGGAGGACAGGGGGAGCAGGGGGAGATAGGGAAGTAAATTCTTCCTTGTCTTTCTTACTCTGGGAAAGACTTGGCGGCATTCTCCTCTTTTTAGGTTGGCTGGTTTCGGTAGTAAATTATCCTTGGCAAGCAATAGCTGTAAGTGGTTTGGGTTTGTGGTTTGTGGGAAGTCGCTTGCGGCAGTACAGTTTAAGGGTAGACTTTGCAGCAGTTTTCGTCATTGGCTTACAGACGATTTGGTTAGCTTGGCGATTAGTACCTGATAATTTACAGAAATTAGCGATCGCAACTGGTACTCAACTTACCAATTCTCAAAATGAACCTTGGGCATTGCTGAGTGTACCTTTATTTCCATACATAATTTTGATGGTGGCGCTCACAGATAGCCTGCATCGCACCGAAAAACGAGAATTGGCTAAATTTGGCGAACTGCTTACCCTCTTATTTGGAGCTTTTTTAACAACGATCGCAATAGTAAATCCGGCATTGCGATCGCTAAATCTGCTATTTTCCACAATCACTCTGGCATTCGTCACTCAACGCCGCTCCCCCTCATCTCTTCCCCTGATATATCTAACTCACATCATAGGAGTGCTGACTTTTTGCTTTACCATTAATTGGTTATTACCAACCCTGAGTCAACAAGCCTGGGCAAGTATTTTATTAGCTCTGATGGTTGCAGAATGGGTATTTAGTCTTAATGAAGGACTATGGCAACATAGTGGATGGGACATTGGTTTAGGATTAGCCGCCGCTAGTTTTTTTGTATTGTGGATGAATGCAGAATCATCTTGGTATGGCATAGCTGATGGACAAGCTCATTGGGGAGTCTTATGGCTAGTTACGCCGATAGCTCTCACGGGTGTTGCCAATGCCACAATTATAGAGCGTCGTCTTACTGGCCGTTACTTGAGTGTATTGGCTGTGGGAACTGCCCAGCTATTGACTTTACAGCTACCAGAAACCAGATTAATCGGTTTGGCTGTGGGTACGGGATTAATGTTCACAAATACGCGCTATTTGCGAAACCAAATATCTGCGGTAATTACAGAAGGATTTCTTCTGAGTTTCATTGTGGCACTCTTATGGGTAGGCGTACCTGGCTTACCTCGCCTTGCGCTACCAGGTTGGTTTGTCGTCGGAGCGATCGCAATCCTAATTCTATGGTTAGCGCGGACAGTTTTGAGCCGACGCGGTAACGAATTAGCAATTATATATGCAGCCGCCAGTGATAAATGGGCGATCGCATTGTGTGGTTTTGAGTTGTTTGGTTTAACGCTACACTCAATACTGATTTATTCAGGGTTTATTACTTCAGGATTTTTGTACTTAACTGCCACTGCAATCACCTTGGTAGCCATTGTTTATCGCAGTTGGCGCGAACCGATAAATTGGGCATTTTATGGTATTGGTTGGTCTTTGGAATTGTTGACTGCCCAAGGGCTGGGATTTGGGGAACGATCAATAGTTAAGATTGCGATCGCAAATATTGCTTTAGGTTTAATTGCTCAACTTGTCGGCGAGTGGTGGCGACGACGACATCAATTAGAAAGGCTTCCTAGCAGTTTTCATATTTTGCCATTAATTTATGGTGCATTCAGCGTATTGCTGCGTGTGAACACCTTCACCGAGTGGACAGGTTTGTATTCCTTGGGTGTAGCTTTAATATATCATTGGCGTGGGGCGACGCCGCGAAGACTTTAAACCCCTGCTGTACTTAGGAATTATTGGCGGATCAATTTCTGCTTATGAACTTTTGTTCTATCAAATGTCACAAGCTTCAGGAGGAGCATTAGGTGATGGATTGATTGCCATGTCTACCCTTGGCGCAAGTATTATGTATGCTTACCGCATTCTGTCGCCTTGGTTGGTAAGCTACTTACGGCTGACTCCTCAAGAACTGAAAGGAATTGCCCATATTCATTGGGGTTGGAGTAGCTGTTTATTAATGGCTGCCATTCCTCTTCCCATTGGAGTTAACCGTTTAGTGGGATTGGGAACGGGGATATTTTTGATTCGTTATGCCATCTTTCAAGGACGAAATTTGCCCATTTCCCCCAGCATTTTTGGAGGAATCACAATAGCCGAAATGTGGGTTTACCTTGGCTTATTAGAGGTAGCCGGGATGAGGGTTTATTGGCGCGAGACAGCAGTGGGAAGATTTTGGGCTGGGCCGTTAGTTCCTTGGAACGGTGCGATCGCCTGTGTGGTAGCCTATTTTTTGTACATTCTACCTTGGGAAAGTTGGGGTTGGTCTAAAAGACCTTGGCAGCAAGCCGCATATATTATACCACTGATAATTCTATGGGAAACCAGACTGCAAACTTACCCCATTACTTTGCTACTCGCAGCTGGATTCTACATCTTCCTGGCAAAGGTGGGTGAAAACATCCGTTTTACTTATGTTAGCGTGGCGTTGATTAATTGGGCGCTTTACCGTTGGTTTGATTCCTTACGCCTGACTGATGCTTTGTGGTATGTAACACCCATTGGGTTGTCACTGCTTTATATTGCTCAAGTAGATACCCAACTGAAGCTACCAGAGTACAAAACATCTCGCCATATACTGAGAGTGCTAGGTAGTGGTTTAATTTGTGGATGGGCAATTTTATTTCATCAACATACAGCTTGGATACCTGGAATTTTCAGCCTCATTGCCATTTTTGCCGGATTAGCTTTGCGAGTGAGGGCTTTTCTCTACATTGGTACAGCCACTTTTTTAATCACTACAATCTATCAATCAGTCATTTTTAGTTTGCAGTACTCCTTTTTAAAATGGGTTGTTGGCTTGCTAGTTGGCATCCTCCTGATTTATATCGCCGCCAACTTTGAAACCCGTCGCGCTCAAATAACATCCCTAATTCGTAGCGCCATTGATGAATTTCAATCATGGGAATAGGGGTAGGTATAAGCCAAGGGTTGAACTAATTAGACAGGCGATCGCCTAAATTCAAGATACCTGTAGAATTAAGCAAGAGCGATGGCTTTGCCAAAGCCTTCTCTACCAGACGCTAAGAACGGCTAACGCATAGAAGGACAAAACAATGACACGGATTCCGTTAACAGAAGCTCAACTTCGTTTACCTGAACTAATTGCAAGTCTGCAACCCGGTGAAGAAGTGCAAATTTTTTCAGGCGAGCGCACTGTCGCCAGACTGATTGGCGAACTTCAACCACCCCGGAAGCCTCGCCAGCCCGGTAGTGCAATCGGAACCCTAACCATCCTGTCCGAAGATGAAACCCACTTGCAAGACTTTCACGGCTACATCCGATGAAGTTCCTAGTTCCTGCTCGATACTCAGGCATTCCTCTGGTTTGTACTCAACGATCGCACTCACTCTACCTAAACTTTTACTGAAAATAATACGACTCGTGTTTAGCTGGACATATATGAGAATAAACTTAACTAAATCCCACATTTAACATCCATCAAAAAATATTGCTCCAGGCTTTACGCATTGATAAGAGATACCAAATATGAATCAAGGTTATAAAACCATATCTTTCGTAAGGGCACAGCATTGCTGTGCCCCTACAGCATGGTCTATTTACGTAGTTTACCGCCGTAGGCATCGCAGGATAATTAAAAAAAGCCTGAAAACTTCCTCAAGATCGTTAATGCATATCACAATGCATTTGTAGAGTGCGTAAGTCCTAGAAGAGTTAATACAAAGACTTAATCCACTGCCATTCCTGTGTCAAACCCTCTCTTAGAGAGACTTGCGGCTGATATCCCAGAATTTTCTGCGCTTTAGATACATCAGCAGCAGTGTGGCGAGCGTCTCCCATCGCCTTTTCTATGTGGTTTCTTTTGATTGGTTTCCCAACAATTTCTTCAATCGTATCTAAGACTTCTGCTAAAACCACCCTGCTACCACCACCGATATTAAAGATTTCTCCCACTGCTTCGGGTGCGATCGCTGCGGCTAAATTAGCGGCGATAATATCACTAACAAAGGTAAATTCTCGCGTTTGCTGGCCATCGCCGTAAATAGGAATCGCCTCATCCTGCAAAATTGATTTAAAGAACTTATGAAATGCCATATCTGGGCGCTGTTTGGCGCCATATACTGTAAAATAGCGCAATGTCACACAGGGGACGCCAAAGTTTTTGTGATATAGTTCACACAAAAACTCCGATGCTAGCTTAGTAATGCCGTAAGGAGAAACTGGTTTAGGACAAATCCCTTCGTGCGTAGGTAATGTTTCTGCATCACCATATATACTAGATGAAGAGGCAAACACCAAACTTTTCAGGTGTTTAGCATCTTTAGCTCCTTCCAGCAAAACTTGTGTAGCATTAATATTTCGTTCTGTATAACCTCGAAAAGCTTTACCCCAACTTGCTCTAACACCTGCTTGCGCCGCTTGATGGTAAACTACATCAACATCTTCTAGGAGTTTCTGCCAATCTAAAAACTGAATATCTCCTTCAATTAATGTAAAACTAGGTGACTGATGTAAGTGTGCAATATTCTTACGCTTTAACATCGGATCGTAGTAATCATTGAATTCATCAATCCCGATCACTTCTTCTCCTTGTTGCAGCAATGTTTCTGCAAGATGAGAACCAATAAACCCAGCGGCTCCAGTAACAATAATTTTAGCCATGTTCCCTATTTTTCGATATTTTCATTAATTTCCATATTCACAGGTTAATACTTGTAATCAATAATCGTCATTATCTGAAGATGATTTTTTTTACTCAATTATTGAAATACTTAAAAAACTCATCATAAATACTTAAATATTGTACTTATATTGGAATAATTTCAGTATATTTATTTATGTTGCTATTGATAACAGTTATAATTATACTAATTAACTAAATTGGATTTTAAGAATAAATACAGTAAAAATTCAATATAGCGGTTCTGAGTTGAGTAAGTACATAACCCCACCGCCAACCCCCTAAGAGCAAGCTAGAAGGGGGCTATGATTTAGAAAAACTATAGCTAGATTTCTTATTGCCCCTGCTCCTCAGCCTTTTTAGTCATGAAGGGGCTTGCATAAATGTGAGAATTGATGAAAAAATTGATCCGCGAGAGTCAAATAGGACATTCTCGTTTTGCAAGGGACGCACGAGGAAATCAGTGAAAGTTTTAGTTGTAGGTAATGGGGGGCGCGAACACGCTCTGGCATGGAAACTGTTGCAATCTAAGCAAATTGAGCAAGTTATCTGTGTACCAGGGAATGGAGGTACAGCAAGTATGGAACGTTGCCATAACTTGCCCCTAGCAGTAGATGATTTTGAGGGTATGAGCCGATATGCTCTAGAACATGGCATAACTCTGGTGATAGTTGGGCCAGAAGTCCCCCTATCTAAGGGAATCACAGATTACCTCCAAGACAAAGGATTGATGGTATTTGGCCCAGTCAGAGCGGGAGCGCAGATTGAGGCGAGCAAAGCTTGGGCAAAAGCCCTGATGCAAGAAGCGGGAATTCCGACGGCACGGAGTGCGGTATTTACGGAGGCAGTAGCAGCAAAATCATATATAAAAGCTACGGGAGCGCCAATTGTCGTCAAAGCTGATGGCTTGGCAGCTGGCAAGGGTGTAACGGTAGCTGAAACAGTTGAACAAGCAGAAAGTGCCGTTGATGCGATTTTTCAGGGACAATTTGGCAGTGCTGGTGAATTTGTCGTTATTGAAGAATGTTTAATTGGGCAAGAGGTGTCAGTTTTAGCGTTAACCGATGGGCTAACAATTAGACCCTTGCTGCCAGCTCAAGACCATAAGCGGATTGGTGACGGCGATACGGGAGAAAATACTGGTGGGATGGGAGCATACAGCCCAGCACCCATCGCTACGCCAGAATTGATGGCACGCATTCAAACAGAAGTATTAGAAAGAGCGATCGCAACCTTACGAGCTAAAGGCATTGATTACCGAGGTGTACTGTATGCTGGGTTAATGATTGCACCCAATGGCGACTTGAAGGTTTTGGAATTTAACTGTCGCTTTGGCGATCCCGAAACCCAGGTGATTTTGCCACTGTTAGCAACACCCCTAGAAGAATTGATTCTAGCCTGTGTACAACAGCGATTAAGTGAATTGCCACCCATTGCTTGGAAAGGGGGAGCATCTGCCACTGTAGTTGCAGCTTCAGGTGGTTATCCCGGAGAATATAAGAAAGGCCTGGTCATTACTGGCATTGGTGAGGCAGAGGCAACAGGAGCAACTGTATTTCATGCAGGTACGAAATTGAACCAGCATCAAGAATTAGTGACAGATGGGGGTCGAGTATTAAATGTGACTGGAATCGGAAAAAATTTTGAGCAAGCGATCGCCCAAGCCTACGCAGGGATCAAATATATTCAGTTTGATGGGATATATTACCGGAGAGATATTGGGCATAGAGTTAGGAGTTAGGAGTTATTCCTAATGCCCAATGCCCAATGCCCCATTCCCTAACATGTTTGTCAAATTAACTGTTAATTTTTTAGTTGTTAGGCTTTATAACAAGTATTAACAACTTTATTTAAGATGCTAAGTCTGTTAAAAACAATTCAACATGCGATCGCTACTTGGTGGTCTGAGTTCACCCTCCAGACAAAACTACTGGCTGTGGCCACAATGGTAGTTTCATTGGTGATGAGTGGTCTGACCTTCTGGGCTGTGAATACAATTCAGCAAGATGCGCGGATGAATGACACCCGCTTCGGCCGTGACTTGGGGCTGCTACTTGCTGCCAACGTTGCCCCCCTAGTTGCTGACAATAATCTTACTGAGGTTGCCCAATTTTCCCAACGCTTCTACAGCAGCACTTCTAGTGTGCGTTATATGCTCTACGCTAATGAAACCGGGGAAATCTTTTTTGGCATACCTTTTTGGGAAGCCGAGGTAAAAAACTCCCTCACCATTAAACGGCGAATACAACTGCCAGAAGATTACCCTGGTGATGGGGAAAAGCCGATGGTGCGGCAACACATGACCCCAGATGGAACAGTCACCGATGTATTTATTCCTCTGATCGTCAATAAGAAATACTTAGGTGTATTAGCGATCGGTATCAACCCCAATCAGACCGCTATAATTTCCACCAATTTTACCCGCGATGTCACTATCGCCGTTTTTATCACGATTTGGGTAATGGTGATTTTGGCAGGAGTGATTAACGCTTTGACCATCACTAAGCCAATAAAAGAACTGCTAGTCGGGGTGAAGCAAATTGCTACCGGGAATTTCAAGCAGCGCATTGATTTACCTTTAGGGGGCGAACTAGGGGAGTTAATTTTAAGCTTTAATGAAATGGGAGAGCGATTAGAGCGCTATGAAGAACAGAATATTGAGGAACTGACCGCAGAAAAAGCCAAACTAGAAACCCTAGTTTCAACGATCGCAGATGGTGCTGTGTTGATTGATAACAACATGCAGGTAATATTAGTCAACCCCACGGCGCGGCGAATTTTTGGCTGGGAAAACGCTAATGTGGTAGGCTGCAATGTCTTGGATCACTTGCCCCTAGCGGTACAAACGCAAATCACCAGTCCCTTGTACGAAATGGCAGCAGGCGAATGCGAAAGCGCCGAATTCCGAATTTTTATTAACGAACCCACCCCCCGGACGATCCGCATTCTCTTAACTACAGTACTCAACGTGCAAAGGGAAAGCATCAAAGGCATTGCAATTACTATCCAAGATATAACCCGTGAGGTGGAATTAAACGATGCAAAAAGCCAATTTATCAGCAACGTTTCTCACGAACTGCGAACGCCTTTATTTAACATCAAAACTTATATTGAAACCCTGCACGACTACGGCGAAGACTTAGCTTTACAAGAACGGCAAGAGTTTCTGCAAACAGTGAACCATGAAACCGATCGCCTAACCCGCCTAGTCAACGATGTTTTGGATTTGTCAAAACTCGAATCTGGTCGCAACTACAGCTTCGATGGCGTGGATTTAGCCCAAGCGATCGAGCAAACATTGCGTACTTACCAACTGAATGCAAAAGATAAAGGTGTTGAACTCCTTCAGGAAGTTGCTCCTAATTTGCCGTTAGTAATGGGTAATTATGATCTGTTAGTACAAGTGTTTGGCAATCTCATTGGTAATGCCCTCAAATTCACAAAAGCTGGTGGTAAAGTAGCAATCCGCGCTTACCAACTAGATTTTAAACCCAGTCACACCCAATCTTCTCCAGTGCGGATTGAAATTTCCGATACTGGAATTGGCATCGCTACAGAAGATCAACACTCAATTTTTGAACGCTTCTTCCGCGTAGAAAACCGAGTTCACACTTTAGAAGGCACGGGTTTAGGTTTATCGATTGTCAGAAATATCATCGACAGACATCGTAGTAAAGTCCATTTGGTGAGTGAAGTCGGCATTGGCACCACTTTTTGGTTCGACTTAGCCGCCTTTGAAGAAAAAGCGCCACTGATACAAGTTGAAGCTATTGCGGAAGCATCCAAAATCACCACAACTTGAAGTTTAGAGATTGGGGATTGGGTATTTTTGACCTCTCTCCAAACCTCTCTCCTTTTAGGAGAGAGGCTTTGAATCTTACTCCCCCTTGGGGGTTAGGTCTGTATTGAACTCAACACAGAAGCGCTATATTCCATATTCCCCAGAAAACACAAATCAAGACCTTAATATAACGAACAACAAACAGACCAGTAATAAACCTAATAGCAACAGCAAAGCCTGATTGCGTTTTACCCAAGTTTTCACAGTTACTGCAAAACTGTTCGTGTAACGCTGCTGTTGCAACTCTAACTTTGTCTCTTCAACATTTTGGTAGAGAGTACAGTCTTTAGCGTAGGGACGCTGAGGAAAATTGCAAGTATCATCAGCCTCATAGGTGCAAGTGTCGCATAGATACCCGTCCTTAGTGGCGCGGTGCAATGGAATACCGGGATGACCGTAAGCTTTGAGTGCCGTCCGGCAATAGGGACAACTAATAGCTTGACTATCAACGAGTTGATGGCAATGGGGACAAGATACAGTAGCCAAAACCTTTAGCGCAAATAGGTTGAGTAAACTCTTTGATTCTAGCCATTCTTGGATTTTACTAGCAACATAGGCAAAAATTTTTACAACGGATAAATTAGTGGATAGAATTGTAAAGTTGAATGCCTCTCGGTGCTAGTATGATTGCTGACTATGGCTCGACCCTGCAAAAGATTTTTCAAGCGATCGCTCCAAATAGTAATGAATCCGATGTAGAGCAGAAGGTAGTAGTTCCCCTCTTGCATATCCTTGGTTACAGTAATACCGATTGGCAGTCTCAAGTGGTAATTCTCCAATCTAAACTTGACTTCCTAGTGGGTCAACCAGACTCCGCTTTAATAAAACCTGCCTATTTAATTATTGAAGTTAAAGCACCCAGTAAAAAAATTGCCCACAGCGTTTGGCAAATTAATAATTATATGCGCCACACTGGATCTGTTATCGGACTGTTAACCAACGGCTATGATTTTCGTATACTTTATAACTATAACGAAAAAATTACAACGATTGTAGAGTATTCACAAGCCACACTTATTCATAAATATAGGTCGTTTTACAAAATTTTATCCAAAAGAACTTATTTAAACTTTACTTCTACCCTGTATAAAAATCAACAGAATATTCGGTTACAATTTTTAAATTTAATCTCAAAAGAGGTGCAACAAGAAGATATGTTGGGTTTATTCAATAAAGGTAAGACTTCTCCCATTCAAACACAGCAAACTAATAAAGAAGAAATTTTAGTTTCTGAAACGAAGGAGGAACGCAAATCGATGATTATTACTGTATTTAATAACAAAGGAGGAGTAGGCAAAACTACAACGACTATCAACGTTGCTGCTGCTCTCAACAAGCTAGGTAAGCGAGTGCTACTGATTGATATTGACGCTCAAGCTAATTTAACAATGGGATTAGGAATAGATCCTTTAGATGATGTTGAAAAGCAAGGTAAGAAAGATATAACCCATCTACTGACTGAACCAAGAACTAGCTTAGAAGAAACAATTATTCATAAGAAATGGGATGATGTTGAACTAGATATTGTTCCATCTCACATTCGTTTGAGTTATATGGAAGCTACGCTAATTAATACACCAGATATTGATCGCGTATTAGCCAAGAAGCTTAACAAATATCGTAACCAATATGATTATATCTTAATTGATCCACCGCCATCATTTGGTAAAGCTAACACTATTTCACTAATGGCCTCTTCTGGAGTATTAATTCCTACCCAGTTAGCTCCTTATCCCATCCGGGCATTAGAGTATGTGATTTCAAGAGCCATTGCGCTTGATGAATCCAAAGATGAACCACTGCCAATTTTGGGAATAGCAGTCAGTATGTACAATAGAGCCGCAAATAAGGTTGCTTTAGCTATGACTCAGCAGATTTTTGATATTCTATCAAAAAATCCTGAAAGTAAAAATATAGAGTTATTTCCCCAAGATACATGGATTCCAAGCCTGAGCATAGTTTCAACTACACCTAATAAGGGATATCCAATTTGCTTCGCAGAATTTGATAAAGAATTAAATTCTAAAGATAAAGAAGCTGCACAGGATGCTTTTAACTGCTATATAAAATTAGCTAAACAATTGATTTCTGTGACCAAAGAAAAGGAGTAAAAAAATGAATAGCGCAGAACGTCGCGATCGCATTGTTGAGTATTTACGTATTAAGCCAATTTCCCACGGTCAAATTCACACTTTTCAAATTGCTGTACCAGAGTCTGAAGTTTTAGAAATTCCTTCTGAAAAGTGCGAATACTTAAGGAATAGCCTTACTCAACAAGGTACTAACTTAATTCCTCTGATTGTGCGTCGTACTGAGGCATACAGTGAAGAAGAAGAGTACGAAGTTGTCTATGGTGCTGATTGGTGTCTTGTTGCTAAAGAACTTGACATCGAAAAGCTATGGGTTTGGGTATTTGATATGAATGATGAGCAAGCTGCTGCTGCTAAAAAAGAAATGCAGCAATTGCTAGGATTTTCAGATTCTACCCCTGTAGTATTACCATCAGTTTCTGAAGACACAGAATCAACTCAAACAATAGTTGAACAGCTTGATAAATTTTCTCGACATTTAGCAACGCTAAACCAAAAAATTGAGCAAGTGGCTGTGTCCGTAAAAAAAATAGAAACCCATAATAGCGATGAAACAGATATTTCTAATAAAATAGAATTTCTTACTCAAAAAATAGAAATTCTTACTCAAAAATTTGAACAACCTGCTACATACGTTAAAAAAATTGAGGAGACTGAAAGTAAGCAGACAATAACTCAAAACGAAACTGAAAGTATTACTAAGCAACTTGAACAACTTGCTCAATCTGCCAAAAAGATTGAAAGTTTTATAAACAAGTTATCTGAAGTTGACCCAGGAAGGTTAATTACAGCAGATAACAAGATTAACCTTAATACTATTAAAACGGCTAAAGAATTAGAAAGATACAAAGTACCACAAATAGGGCCAAAGAGAGCGGAAGCAATTGTTAAACTACGCGAAAGTAAAGGTAAACTTCAATCACTCACAGAACTTATGGAGGTAAAAGGAATTACTCAAACAATACTTAAAGTATTTGATTCTTATCTATTTTGTGAGTAAGTCATTGCCTACTATTTGCGGTCTTTATCTTCGCCTCTGCGCCTCTCTCTACCTGAGCCATTACCCACTTATACCAGGTACTTGCTAGAAAAGCGGTGGCTGCGGCGGGCTACGTCAACGCATTCTTATAGCCTAACCCCGCACCTGTCGCAGTGCATTAAACGCCTTACCTCGCAACCCAACTGGTAACAACGATAAACCTAAACCAGTCCAAGCTTTGGCAGTCGAAAAAGACTGTCCTGCCAAAACTAGCTCTCTACCTTTTTGCGTTTCACCCTTTTCAATTAAACGCAAACCTAATAATAATTGCGTTTCATTTAGACGATTTTTCCTGATTGTCTCTATTTTTTCAGACTCAAATTTATAACTTTCTAAATACCGGATTTTATCAAATAAATAAGGAATGGCTCGATTGATACCTTGCTGCTCTGCATGGTTGCGATATTCCATCAATAATTCTGGTAAATAATAACCCTTTTTTCCAGCCAAAGCCAGACGCATAAATAAATCATTATCTTCGCAATTTTGCAGATTTGGCTGCATAAATCCTAACTCTTGCAATGTTTCACGGCGAAATAATGTCGCCCCAACTTGAAAGCTTTGTTGAATAAATACAACTTCCAACAAATTATCTACAACACCTGCGGGTAAATTCTTCCTACCCCAACGATGAGAATTTTCTTGAGTTTTTGCCTCATCCCTCACATTGTTAATATCAATTATCCAATGGTCTGTACCAACAAAATCAATGCTAGAATCTTGATTAAGAATAGCTGCGGTACTTGCCAGAAAATTGGGTGTTAGCCGATCGTCATCATCAAATTTAATAAAATATTCACCACTAGCAGCATCAAAGCCAGAGCGCATATTATTACTTTTACCAACATTTTGCAGATGACGGATATATTTAATCCGGTGGTCTGTGTACTGTGACATTAACTCAGGTGTGCGATCGCTAGAACCGTCATCACAAACAATTAGCTCAAAGTCTTGCTCAGACTGATTGAGTACACTGTCAATAGCATAAGGAAGGAGATGAACACGATTAAAAGTAGGAATGCAAACAGTAATTTTAGGCATATTATATACTATTATAGAAAATTTCGAGATAAGGCAGCTTTTTGAGTCATTGCTTGTACGAAAACCTCTAGAGCTTGCTTCTTAGAGTTGTCTATGATAGTTTGCTAATTAGCATAATTACAATAACTCTATCAACTTACCGTATTTTGTTGAATACTATAGTCTAAGGAGTCTGGAGTTAATAGTATCTAGGTACTCTACCAAATATATGACAAATAGAAAAGCCAGTTTTACCGATTGAGAAATCGATGCCTCTGAATTTTTAAATTCATCTAGAACATCTATCAAAGTCGCGCTAAACTTTGGCACAATCGTAAGCACAACCTCTGGCTTTGTGAGGCTGGCACTGTGTAGGGCAGCAATTGCATCTGTTTTAGGATCAGTAAGAGGCAGGGAGAGGAATAATTAATGCTCAATACCCAATCCTCCATAGCCAATATCAATTACTAAGGATTTAGATAAATGACAGGGAAATTAGAGGAAAAAGTAGCAATTATCACTGGTGCTTCAGCGGGAATTGGAGAAGCAACTGCGATCGCTTTGGCTTCAGTTGGAGCAACAGTAGTACTCGCTGCTAGACGTGGCGATCGCATTCAGGCATTGACACAACGTATCGAAGCTAGTGGTGGCAAAGCATTGCCCATTGTCACCGATGTGACTGACGAAACCCAGGTAAATAACTTGGTGGCAAAGGCAAATGCAGAATTGGGAAGGGTCGATATCCTGGTGAATAATGCCGGGATTGCCTTACTCGGCACCATTGAAGCTGGGAATAGCTCAGACTGGCGGCGATCGTTTGACCTCAATGTACTAGGACTGCTATATGCTACTCATGCTGTTTTGCCTCTGTTGAAGGCGCAAAAATCCGGGCATATAGTCAATATTTCCTCAGTGGCTGGCCGGACAGCGCGGGCTGGCGTCGGTGTTTATAATGCTACCAAATGGGGTGTCAATGCCATCTCCGAAGCATTACGCCAAGAAGTCTACAAAGACAACATCCGCGTCACCATAATCGAACCAGGTTTAGTAGATACGGAAATTGACAACCAAATTACCGATCCCGTTGCCAAACAACGGATTGAAGAACGACGCAAGGCAATTACACCTCTGCAAAGCGAAGACGTTGCTGCTGCGATCGTTTACGCCGTTACCCAACCACCGCGCGTTAATGTCAACGAAATCCTCATTCGACCAACGGGACAAGAACACTAAGTAAGGTTGATCTAGCTGAATATTTAAAGTTCCAGGGAAGAATTTAATTACCGTTTTTCTCAAGTAATATTCCTGGACTTTCTCAATCCAGTAAGAAAAATTTCCTAAACCACTGACAACTTTACCTTTCAATATTTTCATATATATTTATTTTTGTAAATAGATTGGTGAATTTTAATTACTATTAATATCGATTGAACATAAATTGTATTCAGTAGCGATCGTCAAAACTGTTGTCTCTTGAGTAATTTTGGTAGGGAGGCACGCAGAAATAACTTACCTTCAAAAATCATCGCTTACAGCCTTATTGACAAATGAGAGGGGAGTGGCAATAATACCGCACACAAAAATATCTACGCAGGTTTCGATATAATCCTCACAGCTATAGCTGCCTTGATTGAAATTTGCACTACGGCATAGCATTCCAGCTAATAGCATTCCTTTAAACATATCAACTGCTGGAAATAGCTCAAGATCTGCTCTAACAGTGCCTCGTCTCTGACTCGATTGCAGGTAAGCTACCAGTTTTTCGCCTAAAGGTTTGGCAGCTTCTTGAATAACTTGTTTCGCTGCCTCAGGATGACGTTTGGCTTCTCCAATAAAGGTACGAATTAAGTCTTCTTGTGCCTCTAGCATAGTATTGTAAAGATGGGCATACTGTATTAAATCAATTTTTAGATCCTGCGTCCACGCTTGGGGATGTGCAAGGGCTTCTGTCTGGAGTGCCAAGGCATTTTTGATTACTGCTCCCAAAAGTTGTTCTTTGCTAGCAAAGTGGCGAAATAAAGTCACCTCATTCACACCAGCAACACGAGCTATTTCACGGGTAGTTGCTCCTTGAACACCTAAACTGGCAAATACCTGCGAGGCGGCTTCTATCAAACGTGTACGGGTGAGAGTTGATGAACGGATGGTTTTATGCATTTATGCTGGCAAGTACTTACACCAACTTACATGATAGGTTATGTGGAAAAAGCTGTCGCAGCTTGAAGAAAAATAATCTTGATACCAGCATTTTTAAAGTTATTGAAAATCTTATATTGACTCAAATTTATTTCGGTGCAATAGCTAATATTTTACTCATTTTAGTAACTGGGATAATTACTCCACTTCTTAAATAATGAGGTACCTTTTCGATGGCAATAAATCCCAGTCGTAAATAAAACCCTTCGGCATAGAGGCTAGCAGTTGTAATTACCTTATTTATACCTTGATTAGTTGCTTCATCGCAAAAATGTTGGATTAAAGCACGCCCGATACCCTTACCTTGATATTTAGGATGGACATACAGCCCGATGAGTTCATCAACAATAAAACTAGCAAAACCTATAACAACATCTCGCTCGATCGCAACCCAGAAAGTTTCCATTTTCATACTCTTCAAGATATATGAACCATCAGGTTTGTCGCGGTTATTACGCCAAGCTAAAAGTTCTTTTCGGGTGTAGAAAGTTGCAGGCAGAGCTTTGATGGCAGCAATATGAATTGCACTCAGCACCCACGCATCTGTTTCTTGGGCAGGCCGAAGAGATATTTCGTTAGCGCTCATAGGTTCAGGGCTGGTATTCAGATTACATGCCTGTTTAACTTTTTAGTATGTTATGAGAAATTTTAGTTGCGTAGGCGTGCCCGCACTTCTCTACGAGACGCTGCGCGTAGCTTGCTTCTCCGTAGGAGTACGACAAAGCTCAGTGACCATCGGAGACATCGCAACACATCAACTAGCCAAATTCTCTACTGCTTTACTGATCTTAGCAGTTTGCAATTGAGTCACAACTCGCTGGACAATTTGCCGTCTGATTTCCTAAAAATTTTGCCTGGCATCTATAACGCAAGCAAGTACAGCCGCAGGGTAAGTTTGGGGATAACCACTGACTGCCCCCTGTAATTCGATCGATGACAACTCCTAAACTATAAGCTACGGTAATTTTATACGCAAAACCTATAATAAGTTCTAAACACCATTAAGTCTATCGGTAATCCGTATATTATGGATAAAGCAATAAAATAACCAGCTTCAAAATCTGTCTTTTGAAGTAATCAAGCAATATATTTTGATATTTGGCTAATTTTGCGGTGCTTATTTGAATATCTTCTTAAAGCTTGCTGATTCGACTATTTATCAAGCTCGAAGCCATTAGAAATTGAAAAGGAGTGAATGTGATCAACGCCATACAGATTAACGAAAACTTGACAACAACAGGACAAGTTATACCAAAACAGCTTGAGCAAGCTATCCAAGAAGGTTTTAAGTCCGTTTTAAATTTGCGATCGCCTGATGAGCTAGGATTTTCCAAGGATGAGCAAAGAGTAGCGGAAGCATTGGGGCTGCATTATACGAATGTTCCACTCAAGGTAGATTTAAAAAATTTAAATGAAGAGGCTATTACGAAAATTCTCAGGACACTCGAAGAAATTCCTAAACCA
>JAHCSU010000022.1 GCA_023522315.1 Nostoc sp. CCCryo 231-06 | reverse complement strand
CAATGCCCAATGCCCAATGCCCAATGCCCAATGCCCAATGCCCAATGCCCAATCTTAACTATTCAAGTACGTATATCTTCTGAGACTCTGCTCGTAGGTTTGTAGCAGTCGTTGAGATTCTGCTAGGGTGATACGCTTTTCTTCTAATGCTTTCTCGCAACGTTGGCGAATCTTTTCCACCATATCTTCGGAGTCATACTGGACATAGCTCACCACTTCGCTCATGGTGTCACCTTTGACAACGTGTTCAATTTGGTAGCCTTTGGGCGTTAATTGGATATGAACGGCGTTGGTGTCGCCAAATAGGTTATGCAAATTGCCCATGATTTCTTGGTAAGCTCCATTCAAGAACATTCCCAAATAATAGGGTTCTCCGGGCTTGTAGGTGTGCAACTCTAAAACCGATTTGACATCGCGCAGGTCAATAAAGCGGTCGATTTTACCATCACTATCGCAGGTGAGGTCTGCCAAAATTCCCCGCCGCGTTGGTTCTTCATCCAAGCGGTGGATTGGCATAATCGGAAATAGCTGGTCGATCGCCCAGCAATCTGGTGCTGATTGGAACACTGACATATTCACGTAGTAGATGGAAGCCATGATTTTTTCTAGGTCTTCCAGTTCATCGGGTACGTATTCTTGCTGTCTAGTGATGTTGAGAATTTTCTGACAACAAGCCCAGTAGAGGCGTTCGGCCTTGGCTCGTTCTCTAAGGCGTAAAATTCCTAAGTTGAACCTGCTGATGGCTTCCTCTTTGAATTGGGCTGCATCGTGGTAGAACTCCTGATAATTCTCTTGGTTGATGGATTGGTAAGTTTCCCAAAGATAATTAATAATCGGGGATTCTCCTTCTTGCGGAGGTTCTGGTGCGTCGAGGGGGACATCGCTAGTACTGAGAACATCAAAAATCAGCAGCGACTGATGGGAAGCGAGCGCTCGTCCACTTTCACTAATCAGTGTTGGTACGGGAATCTGCCGTTCAGCACAGGTATCTTTTAACTCTGCCACGATGTCGTTAGCATAGTTCTGCATGTTGTAATTTTTCGATGCATAGAAGTTAGTTTGGGAGCCATCATAATCTACGCCCAAGCCACCACCCACATCAAGGTATTTCATATCTGCGCCCAGCATCGACAATTCCACATAAATGCGGCTGGCTTCTTGGATGGCATCTTTAATTACATTAATGGCAGAGATTTGTGAGCCGATGTGGAAGTGCATCAACTGCAAAGAATCGAGCAGGTTAGCTTCGCGTAACTTGTCAACAGCCTCGATTACTTCAGGCATTGTCAAACCAAATTTAGCGCGATCGCCACTAGAGGCTCCCCAACGTCCCATGCCTTGGGTACTGAGTTTAGCACGAACCCCCAAAATCGGCTTAATACCTAACTGGCGATTGGCATCAATCACCAAATCAACCTCTTCAATCTGTTCTAAGACGATGATTGGTGTTTGCCCTAGTCTTTGGGCTAACATTGCCGTTTCGATGTATTCCCGGTCTTTGTAGCCATTGCAAACTAACAATGCTCCTGGTGTATCCAAGACAGCCAGAGCAATCATTAATTCTGGCTTGGAACCGGCTTCTAATCCAAATTGATGGGGTTTGCCAAATTTCACTAAATCCTCAATCAAATGCCGCTCTTGATTGCATTTGACGGGAAACACGCCACGGTAGACACCAGGGTAGTTGTAGCGAGCGATCGCTTTGGCAAAACAAGCGTTCAACCGCTCAATCCGGTCTTCCAAAATATCAGAAAAGCGAATCAACATGGGAAGTCCCAAGTTGCGCTGTTTCATGGCGTTGACCAATTCAAACAAGTCAAGAGATCCCCCGCGATCGCCCTTGGGTGAAACGGTGACATGACCAGCAGCGCTAATAGAAAAATAAGGTTGTCCCCAACCTTCAATCCGGTATAACGCTTCACTATCCTCAATTTTCCAGGAGCGAGGTAAATCTCCTGTGGTAGGACTAGGTGGTAACAGTTTTTTTTGCTTATGATTTTTCACTTCTTTGTGTCCATTGGACGGTACTTGTACCACCTCGTCAGATGTAGCAGTTGGATCAACACCCATTTCTTCCTAACCTCTGTTTTTCACCCACGAGTTAACAATTTAACGCATTCATCTGGCAACGTATATGCACCTAAAGATAATTTCTAAGATAAACTCTGATTGGTCAAGAGTCATTGGTCATTGGTCATTAGTGCAAAACCCTTGGACAACTGACAAAGGACAAATGACAAATGACTATAGCGCTTCTCATGTGGATGCAATACACTCTGACCTCACTCCAAACCTCTCTCCTAAAAGGAGAGAGGCTTTGAATCTTGCTCCCCTTCCCTTGTAGGGAAGGGGTTGGGGGTTAGGTCTGTATTTCATGCAATTGAGAACCGCTATAGATAAAAACTTTATTAAGCTTTGGGAGATAGCAATGGAACG
>JAHCSU010000219.1 GCA_023522315.1 Nostoc sp. CCCryo 231-06 | reverse complement strand
CCAATGCCCAATGCCCAATGCCCAATGCCCAATGCCCAATGCCCAATGCCCAATGACTAACCAGTGAGAAAAACGTATGCGCCCCAAGCCTGTGCTGCAACTGCTAAAAAAGTAGACCAAATAGGATGAGGGCTATGAATGGTTTTACCACTTTGAGTTTCCAGGGTTTGGATATCGATCCAAGGTGTTGCTCCTCGCCGAAACCAACCTGTGACGATAATTTGCCTACCAATTAGATCCTGGTGATTGACTGGCTGTCCTAGCCAGGAAATGTGGTGTAATTTCACTAAACCTGCGCTGGATTGAAGGATTAAATCTTGCCCTAGTGAGTTGCTAGTGCCTTGACGACCTAATAATTTACCCACAAGACGCACGCTGATGCTATCAATTGGTAAGGCAGAAGGGTCAGCTAAGAGGTTGGGTAGGTAATCGTCAGTTTGCACAGTGGCAGGTTTAATATCGGGGAAGAAAGAATTAATCCGCATCACTGTACCGATGCTAAAGCCAATCAGAAGGCAGCCTGTAATGAAAGACCAATCTTCATATATCCACTTTAGATTTAAAAACTTGAGTGCGAATGCTAGTTGCCAGGTTAGCCAGACTAAACCTGCAAACAGAATCCCTAGAGGAATTCCCAACCAGGGAGCGATTTGTAATAAGAAAGACTGACGCTTAACTTTTGATGGTTCGCTTGCAAAATGTAATTCGGTGTCTAGATGCCAGTGACGGGCTATTTGGCAGAGGCGTTCGATGCGATCGCCCATCAGGGGATGACTATTATTAATAGTAAACCATCGGCGATAGGGATTGGCTGTATCCCACTTCAAAAAGGATTCAAAAGATAGATTGCTGGCAATAGTGCCCAAAGAAAGGCTCTGTTGCTGGCTGACTGGTGTCAGGAGATTTAAGCTTTCTAGTTGCCAACTTGTCTCTTCCTCTTTTTGGATATCAGCTGCAATGCCAATGGCGATTTTGAGTAAAGCGCGAATCAGGGCATTGGGATTACCAGTAATTTCAGATGCGACGCGATCGCTATAATAAAGCCGCAACCGCGACAACCACAATGCAGTCCCAGTCAGCAAACACCAAACTCCATAAACGAGACTAGCCAGAATTGTCACCGGCGATCGCCAAATCCCTGATATTTTGTCTCCCCACTGCGATACTTGCTGATATAACTTATAAATTGGTAGTGTCACCAGCAGCAACAAAGACATCACAGCAAAATCCCAATGAGCAATATGCCCTAGCTGCGTGGCGTAGATAATGGCGATTTCATCATCTGCTAATTGCTCTAATAGCCCCTGACTTACAACAATCCTGGCATTACGTGGTAAACTACCATAAGTCAGGATAATTGGTGCAGCCATTGGTAAAATCCGCAGTTTGGGTAACGGCCAGTGCCTCTGTTGGCAACAGCGTTGTAGCACCCGAACAGCTTCGCGGCTATGGGCATTCAATACATCTTTGGAAAATTCTCGCTGACTATACAACTTCGCCAGTAGGAGATCCAGCAACCAGGGTGATAGTGCGATCAAAATCACCAACACTGTTAGCAACAATTTAGTAGGGTTGCTGTATAAAAGCTGTAACGGCTCCAGATAAGGTAGTTTGACTAGAGTCTGGTTGATCAATCCCATTGCTAACTTGAGCATTTCCCGAATCACCCAAAATAGGGCGATGAATGTTCCTGCTGTTAGCAACCGTAAAGGGATTAATTTTGGTTTCCGTAGGGGTTGCCATGCTCTGGCGCGTTGTGCTTGTCGCCAATAAATAACGCCGAATAATTTAGCTTGGGTGCGGGTAACAGAACCCATAAAGCCGCTTAAGGGCACAGATCCTGCTGCTGGCAGTGGTGTCGCTACTGTAGCTTTGAGTCTAGCTAGTGGCACCATCGGCGGGGTGTCGTTGCTCTTGGTTTCTATTACTTGATCTTTTGGCTGTTCCTCTAATGTAGGAGTTTCCGGGGGAGTAACTGGGGTTGAATCTGGGGTTGAATTATCAAAAGCAACAAATCCAGTTTCGACATTTTTTGATTCTTGATCACGTTTTTTACGTTTTGTCAGGTGTTCGAGAGCGCGTGTTGCCCACTCTTGAACTTGCGGATTGTGACTCTCAATGAGATTCTGAGAAATAGCGATCGCTTTGGAGGCTTCTCCAATCCGTGCATAAGCCATCACTAAACCAACCTGGGCTTGTAAGCTAGCAGTACCATTACTTTGGCTGCTAGCAATAGGTTCTAGTTGAGCGATCGCTGTTTGGTAATTTCCCTGCTTGAGGGCAACTAAACCAGCCTCCAAAGACGGTTTGGCATGTGAAGGCATACAAATTCTGGCACTCCAATCTCTTCTAAGTGATCCACGTTTGTGCAAAAGCGCGAACCTCGGATGCCGTGGAAATCAACCGCGCCCAAGTTTTGCTTGTCAAGTGAATGATAAAGATTGAATCCAGGAGTCAGGAGTCAGAATTCAGTTAGCTCTTTTGTAGGACTAATTCTGAATTCTGTATTCTGAATTCTGTATTCTTCTTCATTCCTCCACTGGTTGTTGACTAGAAAAAACTGGAGCGATCGCGCTTAATTTGAACTCTGGATGGTCGCCCAGTAATTGTTGACAATTCCATTCGTTGCGGAATAGCAATACTGGTCGTCCCATACTATCTTTAACTGTAGTGGTATTGAATATTCGTCCCACCTTTTCTAATGCTTCCCAACCGCCCTCAACCCAACGGGCGACACTGTAGGGCAATAAATCTAATATGGTTTCTACACCATACTCATTTTGTAAGCGAAACTGTACCACCTCGAATTGCAACTGACCCACCGCCGCCAAAATTGGATCGCGCTTGGCTTCATCAGTTGAATACATAATTTGCACAGCACCTTCTTCTCGCAATTCCGCAACGCCTTTTTGGAATTGTTTAGACTTCGAGGGGTTGGGATTCCTCAGAGACGCAAACAGTTCCGGCGAGAAATACGGAATCCCCTCATATTCGAGCTTTTGTCCCGTGTAAATTGTATCCCCGATCGCAAAAACACCAGGATTGTTCAAACCGATCACATCGCCAGGATAAGCCACATCAATCGATTCCCGCTCTTGAGCAAAGAGTTTTTGCGGGCGAGAAAGACGGATAAGTTTACCAATGCGGGCGTGATTCACCATCATATCTTTTTCAAACTTACCAGTGCAAACCCGGATAAATGCGACGCGATCGCGGTGTTTCGGGTCCATGTTCGCTTGCAGTTTGAAGACAAACCCCGAAAATTCTGGGTATGTAGGGAGAAGTTCGCCAACACTGCTGTAGTGAGAACCGGGTTTGAGGGCATAGTCAAGGAAATACTTGAGGAATAACTCTACCCCAAAGTTGGTCATGGCGCTACCAAAGAACACAGGCGTCATTTTGCCTTCGTGTACCAGTTGCAAATCTAACTCTGGCCCAACTCCATCTAACAGTTCCAGATCATTTTTTAGTTGGTAGTACAGGCTTTGTTCTAGCTGATCTTCTATTGTCGGATCAGTTAATTCGACTATCGTATCACGGGCTTCTCGGCTGCCGTGGGCGCTGCGTTCAAAAAGGTGAATTTGTTGCTTATGTCGATCAAAAACACCTTTAAAGCGATCGCCCATACCAATCGGCCAATTTACCGCATAGGTTTGCAATCCCAATTCTTGCTCAATTTCATCCAAAAGTTCCAGAGGTTCTCTTCCTGGGCGATCGAGCTTATTGATAAACGTAAAAATCGGGATACCCCGCAACTTACACACTTCAAACAATTTGCGGGTTTGGGGTTCCAGACCTTTTGCTGCATCAATCAACATTACTGCATTATCGGCGGCGGCAAGGGTGCGATAAGTATCTTCACTGAAGTCTTGGTGTCCGGGAGTGTCTAATAAATTTATCTGACAGTCCCGGTATTCAAATTGCAACACCGTGGAAGTAATAGAAATACCCCGTTGTTGTTCCATCGCCATCCAGTCAGAGGTAGCCTTACGCTGTGCCCGTCGCGCCTTAACCGCCCCAGCTTCGTGAATCGCACCTCCGTATAGGAGGAGTTTTTCTGTTAGTGTAGTTTTACCAGCATCGGGGTGAGAAATAATCGCAAAATTGCGGCGAAGTTCAACTGCTTGAATAAGTTCAGACTGAAGTTCAGTAGACATAAGTGTATTTGTTTGTTAGCTAACTTAATTTTTTTTTACTCTGGCAAGTCTTTTAATCTTAAGACAACGATGCTCGTGATAGGGTCGTAGTATAACCAACAATCTGACTAAATAGGAGAAAGCAATGTACGACACAGATAAGGGAAAGCTTCTATCCGCCTTGTCGCATGGAGCGATTTTTTTCAGCACAGCAGTGGTATCTGTAGGTATACCTATCGCCATCCTCTTTGTATCTGATGATCCTGTTGTTAAAGAAAACGCCAAAGAATCAATTAATTTCCACTTCAACGTCTGGCTTTATGGAGGAATTCTGGGAGCGCTGTTTTTTCTATTCGGTTGGTTAGTGTTACCTCTATTATTGCTAGGCCCATTAGCCGGTCTGGGATATATATTGCACTGGGGATTAACAATTTGGGCGCTCATAAAAGTTTTCAGCAATCCTGATATACCCTTCCGTTATCCCTATATTTTCCGAGTTTTTTAATGAGGATTAGGGCATTGGGCATTGGTAATTAATTGTCAGTTATTTTCTATTAAGCTGTTGAGCATTGAGTTTGCACACAACCAATCGCCAGGATTTTGCCAACAGTGGGTTTTACGATTTTGAATTTTGAATTGCTTAGTATGTTGTTTTTTTTCCAGCCCGTCGGATAGATGCAACCAAGCTGTAGAATACAAAATTGCCCCACAACTTGATTAAGAGTAGGGCAAAGGACAGTTAAGCACTGTTTGTAGTCTGTCTGACGGCAGGAAAATTTTAGCCTGCTTTTGTGACGCTTTGTTTTGTGTCCATTTGCGTTGTTTTTCTTCATAAAATTTTATGTTTCCTACACATCGCCCCCGTCGTCTGCGTACTCATCCTCAACTGCGCCGGATGGTTCGTGAAACTGTTTTGACAACAAGCGATTTAATCTACCCACTATTTGCTGTACCGGGTGAGGGAATCGCTAACGAAGTAAAATCGATGCCCGGAGTCTACCAACTTTCGGTAGATAAAATTGTCGAAGAGGCAAAAGAAGTTTACGACTTAGGAATTCCTTCTATTATTTTATTTGGTATTCCGGCTGATAAAGATGTGGATGCCACTGGCGCTTGGCATGATTGCGGTATCGTCCAAAAAGCTGCGACTGCGGTAAAAGCAGCAGTGCCAGATTTGATTGTAATTGCTGATACTTGTTTATGTGAGTACACCAGTCACGGTCATTGTGGTTATTTACAAACTGGTGATTTAACAGGACGAGTTTTGAATGATCCAACTCTGGAATTGTTGAAAAAAACAGCAGTTTCTCAAGCGAAAGCTGGTGCCGATATCATTGCGCCTTCTGGAATGATGGATGGCTTTGTCCAGGCAATTCGTCAGGGTTTAGATGAAGCCGGATTTCAAGATACGCCGATTTTGTCTTATGCTGCTAAGTATGCTTCGGGTTACTATGGCCCATTTCGGGATGCAGCAGACTCGACACCGCAATTTGGGGACAGAAGAACTTACCAAATGGATCCAGGTAATGCCCGCGAAGCGATTAAAGAAATTGAACTGGATATCGCTGAAGGTGCGGATATGCTCATGGTTAAGCCAGCCTTGGCATACATGGACATTATCTGGCGGGTGAAAGAAGCGAGTAACTTACCAGTTGCGGCTTACAATGTTTCTGGTGAGTATGCGATGGTAAAAGCTGCGGCTCTCAATGGTTGGATTGATGAGGAGCGCGTGGTTATGGAAACTTTAACTGGGTTTAAACGAGCTGGGGCAGATTTGATTTTGACCTACCATGCCAAAGATGCAGCGCGATGGTTAAAGTAGGGACAAACGCTGGCTAACCTTACAGGGAGTCAAACTTTGGTTGAGAGGCGGGGTGGACATCCTGAACATCTGCTGCAAGATGTACCAATGGATTTATGGGAATGCTCAAACTTTAACAGGACTTACGCACAAGGAACGGAAAATCGTAGACGCAAACGCGAGAGCGTCTCCTAGAGAAGCGGCTTGCCGCAGGCTACCACAGAGGACGCAGAGGACACGGAGGAATAAGAGTTTGAGAGGTTTTTTGCGTAAGTCCTACTTAAGAAAGCGATCGCTCAATATCTTAACAAGCGCCACCCATGACCTACTATCCGCTTATACTTGCGGATAGCAGGTTATTATTCATTCTCAAACATCCTCCTCCTTTCCGTACTGTTGAACCTCCTCAAGCCCCTATTACGGTTCCTAACGCAATCACAGTCGAACAGTTCGAGGACGTTTCTCAAGACTCCAGTTTATTACGTACATGAACGTTACACAGTTTTAAAGACTCCCAGATGGGTTGAGACTGACTCGTTCCTATTTTTGACCTGTAATTTCAGTTAACTTGCGTTCCCTCATATCGCTTTTAGCCCACATTCCGCACTTCATCGTGTAATACACGAAGATTTCCAATGTCTGG
>JAHCSU010000218.1 GCA_023522315.1 Nostoc sp. CCCryo 231-06 | reverse complement strand
TGGGTAAGTCAGATGGTTTTACCTTTAAATGCTGTCACTGCTTTGATAGGAACTCCTGTTGTTACTTGGGTAATTCTGCGGCGTAATTCCCAAAAATCTTTTCCCTCATGAATGATGCGATTTTAACAACTCATAACTTGACTATTGGTTATAAGACATCCCGAAAAACTGTTCGGTGTGTTGCATCGGATATTTCTGTATCTCTCTTAGCTGGGGAACTTGTGTGTTTACTTGGCCCTAATGGTGCAGGTAAGTCTACATTACTGCGATCGCTCGCCGGAATGCAACCCCCAATTGCCGGGGAAGTGCGACTCTTGGGAGAAAATATTTACAAGTTAGCACCACAAGAATTAGCCAAACGTCTGAGTTTGGTACTCACCGAGAAAGTTGATGTAGGAATGCTATCAGCTTACACCTTGGTGAGTTTGGGGCGATATCCTTACACTGACTGGTGGGGAAATTTGACACCCCAAGATGAAGCGATAGTACATTGGGCAATAAAATCTGTAGGAGCAGTACACTTAGCACCACGCCAAGTTAGCGAATTAAGTGATGGTGAACGTCAAAAAATTATGATTGCGCGTGCTTTGGCTCAGTCACCTATTGTTATGTTATTAGATGAGCCTACAGCATTTCTCGATTTACCGCGACGGGTAGAAATTATGCAATTGTTGCGCCAGTTGGCGCGAGAAACTAATCAAGCGATACTCCTTTCCACTCACGATTTAGATTTAGCTTTGCGTCTTGCGGATAAAGTTTGGCTATTAGCAACTAATGGAATTTTACATATTGGCGCACCGGAAGATTTGGTATTGAGTGGTGCATTTGCTGATACTTTCAAGAGTGAAGGTGTAGAGTTTGATATTGCTTCTGGGGAATTTCATCTCCATATACCCTACAAAGGAGAAGTTAATGTCATGGGTGAGAGTATTGCATCTGTGTGGACTATTCGTGCTTTAAAACGTGCAGGATTTCAAGTTTATCAAAGTAAAAATGACTTACAAACTTCAATAGAAGTAATATCAAATTCAAAACAATTTCTGTGGAAAATTACCAACAACCATAATATATATACTTATAATTCATTGTCCGAAATAATTAAATTTTTAAATTTATTATAGCGATCGCTGCTATAATTTAAGTGGACATTGATAACATAAATCAAGAAGTTAAATTACTTCTATA
>JAHCSU010000217.1 GCA_023522315.1 Nostoc sp. CCCryo 231-06 | reverse complement strand
CTTTGTCTCCCCTCCCCGCCTGCGGGGAGGGGTTGGGGGTGGGGTTCTTTTATTACGGGTAATTTGGCGGACATGATATAAGAAGTAGGAATCACCACTTCCTATTCGCTTTTTTAATAATGCTTTCTGACATGAATTTTAGGGTAATGGGGGATCGGAAGTAGGAAACACCACTCCCTACTCCCTACTCCCTACTCCCCTTCTTAATAATGATTACCAACTTTGCGGTGATGCACAGCAGTTAAAGCTTCTGGCTTAGAAACTCGTCCAGCGTAGACGGTGCTGTATACTGCCCAATGGTCGCCGCAATCCATTCTACTGATGACTTCGCACTCCATGTAGGCGAGGGCGTCGTTGAGAATGGGCGCACCATTTTCGGCTGGCTGGGTTCTCACTCCTTCAAAGCGATCGGCACCAGGGGCGAACCGTTTCAAAAAGTGCTTCATTAGTGGTTGGAAATTACCTTCTTCTAATATGTTGAGAACAAAGCGATCGCCTACTTGCATGAGTGATTCAATTGCGCGATCTTTGGCTACTGCAATGGAGAATCCCAATGGTTTGAAGCTGGCTTGAGCAACCCAGGAGGCTAACATCGCACTGGATACATCGCCTTTTTTGGCAGTAATGATATATAATCCGCCGCTAAGTCTACCTAATGCTTTATCTAAGTCAGCACCAAGAGATTTCATGGCTTTGATGCTGCGATCGCGTGTTACCCATTGCCC
>JAHCSU010000216.1 GCA_023522315.1 Nostoc sp. CCCryo 231-06 | reverse complement strand
GGCGGATTTGGGCAAGACCAACTCTTTAGAGTAGAAAAGGTTATTGCTAATGCTAGTATTGCTAACAACACCATAGATGCATCCCAATCTTTGCCTGGGGTAGCTATCAATGTTAACCTGCAAACCCAAAGGTTGGCTGCCAGTAACGTTCCTGGTTTGGGATCATTGTCATTTACCGCAGTCAACTTTGATAATGTCAAAGGCACAAATGCAAATGACACCATTGTTGGTGACAGGCAAAATAACCAATTATCCGGTAATAACGGCGATGACACACTTGATGGGGGCTTGGGTACTGACACCCTAAATGGGGGAGCAGGCGACGACACTTACATAATTGACAGTGCTGTTGATAGGATTACTGAAGCTGCGAATTCAGGCACAGATACCGTCCTGTCTTCTGTCACCTACACACTCGGTGCCAATCTGGAGAATCTGAGGCTGACGGGAACTAGCGCCATCAATGCGACAGGTAACAGTCTTAATAACATCCTCGTCGGTACTAATTTGACCCGCAACACTCTGAATGGAAGAGCAGGCGATGACTCACTAATCGGTGGTAGCGGCGATGATATCCTCAACGGTGAGGACGGAGATGATAGACTACGAAGCGGACTCGACAATGACAGACTCAATGGCGGGTCTGGAGATGACGTCCTCATCAGTGTTTTTACTGGTGGTTTTCCTGGTGGTAATCTGCTTCCACCTGGATTAGGGGAAACTGATACCTTGACTGGTGGGACTGGGGCAGATAGATTTATCCTGGCGGATTTCATAAATGTTTTCTACGACGATAACAACAGTGCGAATCCTGGTTTTGGGGACTTCGCTACTATTACTGACTTCGACTCTAGCCAAGATCAAATTCAACTCAAAGGATCTTTACTGGACTACCGTCTGGAAGTTGTTGGAAACAACACACGAATATTCATAGACAAACCCGGAGCAGAGCCAGATGAGATTATAAGTGTTGTGCAGGGGAGAAACAATCTCATACTTGATAGTGATGACTTCCTTTTCAATTATGAGCTAGAAATTGCTGGAAAAGGTACAAACAACTCACTGTCAACGGCTGAAGTATTAGGTTCCTTGTCATCAGGCTCAAACGTTAATGCTTCAGCCCAGATAGCAACAGTTCAACCGGGGGACAATTCCGATTTTGACTTTTTTAATTTTTCTTTAGCAAATTCAGGAACTGTGACTATCAGGACAGTGACATCGGGAGATACAATTCTCGGACTGTTTAACGATACTGGGACTTTAGTGGAAACTGACGACGAGGGTGGCGGTGGCAATTCGTCATTAATTACCAGCTTGTTGAGTCCAGGTAGTTACTCCATTTCAGTAAGTAAATTTCCTTTCTTCCCTCAAGATGGCGGAACTTTCTCTGGTGGCGGTTCTAACGCTGATTTTTCTTATACGCTAGAAGTCAGTGTGTTATAACAATACTTTTGCCAATTTACGAGTGTGAGTTGATGTGTTAACTCCCTTTTCTCCGATGCTTGGCAAAAACAAAAAGTCCTAAAAATTCCTTTAAGGTTTTCGACAAGGTATTTTTTAGCTTATTGCCCGCAGTATAGAGGTTCTGAATCCCAGGTAGCTTGTCAGCTAAACGCTTATGTATGAGGAATTTTGCCAGTTTTTGCCGAAAATTTTTTAGGCTCTTATTTTGGCAAAGGTATTGGTATAGCGTTTACAGTACTTCCGCCTGCTATGAGGTACGCACACAGTCTCAAAAGTTAGGATAGG
>JAHCSU010000215.1 GCA_023522315.1 Nostoc sp. CCCryo 231-06 | reverse complement strand
TCTGTTTTATATATGACTCGAAAAGTATACAATTTATTTCTACCTTGTCCTTCGGTAACAACTGTTAAAAGTGTATTGCTAGTGGGAGGAAGCCCAGGAATATCAAGTTTTTGAATTCGTCTGAGTTGAATTACATTCGCTGCGGAGTTTTTACAATCTCCTCCACTACTATTAGAGTCTTGACCAAACTGCATACATACTGGCCCATCAAAGTCTATAGTTACCTGTGATGGATCGTTTAACCAAACTTTTTTAATTACTTCCCCAGCCGGAATAAAGCTTAAGTTTGTTCCTTGTTGATACCAAACATCGATCGTAGGTATTGCTCCCCCTAAACCCTGTGCTTGGCAGGAAAATATGGAACGCAGAACAGCGTTATTAGCACCAGCACGGCCTACCAAAAATAACATAGCAACCGAGAAAATTAAGGAAGCTATAGGTAGGAAATAAGAATTACCTGGGGTATTTCCTGACAAGTTAGGTTTATTTTTCATGGTTGCAAATGGGGAGATTGGTAGATAGAACAGGAGAGTATGGGAAAGATAGAAAGAAAACTAATTACCAATTACCATTACCCAATCAAAAATCTAAAATTGGTATAAATCCTACCTTCAAAAACTAGATTGGTTGATTAACGTATAATTCAACAGTTGTGCCGGCTTGCATAAACCAAATATTAGTTGGTTGTGACATTTGGGCGATCGCCTGTTGATTACGTTGGGCAATTTGGGGTACTACAGAGTTGAAACCACCTTCCACAATTCCAGCTGCAAGGTTACGTCTGTTCTCAGTGATGGTAGTATAACCAGTGATGAAACCGCGGTTGGATCTGGAGTTGGTAGTGCCGCCCTCGGCTTCGGCAGGAGTAACGTCCTCGTTATTGAGGCCGTTGTTGCCATAGTTGCCATATAAAGGCACAAGTCTGGTATCAGGGCGATTTATTAACTCTGCCGCTTTACCAAGACCTCCCAAAACGAATAATCCTAGATCCATTGATGCTATGGCCGAAGCTTGACCGGGATATTTACTTGCTATTAAAGGCTTACCTTGGGTACCGCGAATAATAATTGCATTGTTGGGTAAGCTTTGTTCGGTAGGGTTGCCATTATTTTGCGAGATAAGTTTAGTTACGTTCATCTGCATAAGACCTTGTTCGTTAATGGAACTAATTTCAGCTAGGAATTCGGTGTTTGCAGGTATGACGGTAGTACCATCCTTAGATTTTAGTGCTTCTTGCGATTTGATCACGAATACGTTTTTCGCTGGGCCTGCTTCATCACCACCGCCTGATCTGGTAGTAGTTTCCCCAAATATCGCTGTTGCTAACACAGCTTTAGCACTAGTCCCTACTGCTAAGGATTTTTGTCCCAAGGGTTGCGCTTGGCTCACCGCAGGAGCAGGAGTTTCCGGTGGGGGTGTCTGTTCCTGCGGTTGCGGATTGTTTGCGGGTTCAGGAGCAGCTGCGATGTTATTAGATTGATTCGTAGCATCTACTTGACCGTAACTACCTAACTTTGCTAACCTTTTCCACTCTTGCAATGGGCTTGGTGGAGATGGTGGAGTTATATTGACTACGGGTTGAGGGTTTGGCGTCACAACTGGTAGTTGGGGCGATCGCAAAGGTTGAGAAGCAGGTACTTTAACGATGCGCTCAACTGTAACTGTCCGAGGTATGTAAGCAGTTGGTGGGGGTGTTGGGATCACTCTCTGTGTAACTCTAGAAGAAACTGACGGTTGTTGTAAAGCTACTGTAGACCCTGATTTGGCAGTTCTAAGCTGTTGTTGGGCGGCTTTCACCATCTCTGCTTGTTCAGTCAGGGCTAATTTCGTTTTTAGAGTATCTACTTCGCCTGCTAGCTGTTGAGAGGTAGATTCATCAGTTGGCTGCTCACGCACTTGTGGAGTAACAATTTTTGGCTTTTCAGTGCCGGGGTTCATCAACTGGGATAAAAACAGACCACCTACCAAAACGATCGCAAAGGTAGCAGCCCCTACCAAGCCTAACTTTGCAAAGGGATTAGATGAGAGAGGTTGCTTTGTCTGAACATCTTGTGGAAGAGATAGCGACTCTTGCAGCGTTGCAGAGTCTTCTGATCCTTGGGTATCGGGAGAAGAAGATTCTTCTTCAAAGCCGACTAACCTTGAGATCCGCGATTCCCAATCAAAAGATTCTACATCTTGTTGGCGATCGTCGGTAGTTAGAGTAAATCCATTTTGAGCAGGTGTTTCCGCAGGGATTGAGTATTTAGTCATGGTAAAGCTTGGTTAGGATTTCCAGAACAATTTTTATCTTTGATATCACATACATTATAAATTTCTAGTCTGGCTTCACCAAGGCGGTAAGCTGCGAACTGCAATGGTATTGCTGCATTTGGTAGGGAAGTTGCGGGTTCATCTATTGATCTAACTAAAATTTGTTTATTAAACGAAGTTGATTTTCCCAACCTATCATAACCGCTAAAAACTAATTGATTAGCAAACATCTCCACTTTCCACTGTCCATTACCTATTTCTGTAGGTTGAGATATTTTTTGGATTACTAATACATTCTCTGCTCCTCTATTAACATTTTCAAATTGGCTATCTGGATTTAAATTGGTAATTTCTGACTGAAGTTTTTGTTTAAAATTATCAGCTACGAGTTGGGAGGTGATTTCCCAGACTTGCGTTGGCGGCTGTTGATCTGACCAGGTAAGCATTAAGCTCATAGTTTCACCCACGAACCGCCGAATAGCCTCTGGCTGTCGCTCTAAATTTGGTTCTGGGTCTACGGTTATAGCGCGACCATCAACAAGTTGCACTAAACTTTGAGGTGTGAGTTGCCGGCCTAATTGTTGTAACATAGACCCGTGAAATAGTAGTAAAAGCAAGGTAAATACATGTAACCCAAATGTTCCTACTGCTAACAGTGGTAATGGGTTATTTTTCCTATTTTCTGGTTTGAGTAATTGCATTAAGAATTATATAAATTGAATTAGTGAATTAGAAATCTATAGGTCTTATTTGATTTTTTAAAAAAGCCCTCAACTCAAAAAGGCTGATTCCCCACTCCCTAGTACAAACGCGATTAATCGCGTCTCTCTCTGCCCACTCCCTACTCATCTAATAAAGCTATCAGATGTTTGTCCAGTCCCGCATTGGGTTAATTTATCATTGTTAAGGCTGTTGTTGCCATCTAGCAAACATAAGTTCCGAATTTCATAAATTTCTAATCTATCAGCGCGGACACTATAAATTGCTTTTTGTAGGTCTGTGCCATTGTTGCCTTGGGGATTACCAAAATAATCTGCTGCACGTACAAGTAAATCTTTGTTAAAAGGAGTTATGAGTCTTGCACCACCAACTCGGTTTTTTTGAATTAAGTCGGCTACTATACCCACTCGCCATCTACCTGGTGCAATTTGTCTTGGCGGATAAACCCGCTTAATAACTAATTGTGATGTCATAGCTAGGCTGGGATTTTCAGAGAAAACTTCTGCCGGTGTCATTTCTGCAACTGTGCTTAAGAAACCTTTGCGAAAGTCTTCAGATAAGGCAAAACTAGCTATCCAACTGCTGGTACTAACTTTTTGGCTACTTCCTTGAGGTGTTTGAATAAGAACTCCTAAATCTGGTTTGGGGGTTGCAACTTCTTCAATATTTTGTGGTGGTAAGGTTCCAGACCAGCTAAACATTGATATCATCGTTTTGCTGATGAATTGGCGAATTGCTTCTGGTTCTCTTGCTAAATCATCAATATTAGCTACTGCTTTACCGTCTATTAATTGCACAAAGTTAGGAGCTTTTCTCAGACTGAGTTGGCGAATATTTAGCCCTTGTAATAAGAATAAAAATAAAACTAATATATGTAAACTGAAGGTTGCGATCGCAAAAATTGTCAAAACACTTGCCGTTCTTTGTCTTTTTTCTAGTAAACGCACCATTTACTCATCTTCTCCTGCAAAAAAATTCAGCTAATAGACCTCTTGCATAAATCAAAAATAAGAACCCCACCCCGCCAAAGCTGCGCTTTGTCTCCCCTCCCCGCTTGCGGGGAGGGGTTGGGGGTGGGGTGCTAGGAACTTTTGCAAGAGGTCTTATATTAATTACGATTTGCATATAATTCAGCAGTTACGATATCAAAATTTTCCTCATTTTGAATTTTGAATTTATATCCTCTCCCTTACTAAAGAAGCTGTATTACTGATACCACTGAAGAGTGCAAAACCGCCAGCAGCAGCAACAAGTAGCGATAAAATTGGTGCTAAAATTCCCAGAAAAATTATGAACCACATTAAGTCTGGATCAGCATTAAGATTTTGACCTGGCCCATTTACAATAACTGCGGCAGTCACAACAGCAATAATATTGAATGAAATCTTGGCGATTCCAATAGATAAAAATCCGGTGAGCCATGCAAAAATTGGTTTACCAGCTACAGGTAGTAAAGAGCCACCTACAGCTATTGGCCCTAAAAGTGCTATCAGCAACATAGTAGCTTCTATCAGATTTTGAAAGGCATATTGTAAGGAAACTAAAAAGTTTTTGATACTTGTTTGGACTGTAGAACCTAACAAAGAATTGAATGAGGTTTCTGATACAAAACCTTTGTTATATCTAATATCATCTATCTTAGTTTGTAGCCTATTTATCCAAATTCTCCTTCCGTATGTATTTCTATATCTCTGCAAGAGAATATTAATTCTCTCCGAAGCTTGGGCAAAGCATTTACTTTGTTGTTCACCAGTTAGCGATTGGCAAGGACGCAGAAAAGAACCAGTTATTTCTTCAGCAACACTCATATTCAGTGCTTCTTGGTACATTTTACTCGCATCTGGTGATACCACTACTTGAGTGTTTAAATAACCCCGTAATCCCAGTGTCAGATTAGAAAGGATACTTCCCTTCCCTGAATTACTTAAGAGAATCACCACAACAAAAGGCCAGATTAAAGCTGATATTGGACGACTATATTCGTAGGATATTAAGTCTCTGAGGAATTGTATCATAAAAAATAACAGGGTTCCTACTGCAAAAAAAATACCCAGATTTGTCAGCGTTCCATACAAGGTACCATTGCCGGTATTTTGTAATAAATTCAGCCATTGACTATTCCAACCGTCGGCAGTACTTTGGGAAGTTGCGGCACCATTATTGAGAACCTCATCAATGCCTAGTTGGTTGCCTAGTTGGGCAAAAATTAGTTGAATAGCAAGTTGCATTTTGAGTTAATAGACTGTTTTTTTTATTTCGTAGGGTGCGTTAGGAATGTTACGCACCATTCCGGATCTTTCGATGCGTTACGCTGTCGCTAACGCACTCTACCAAACTGTTTTTTAGACTTACTGTTGGTTTATTTCGGTTTCTCCCTTAAAAAGGCTTGTCATTATAGCGTTTCCTAATCAGATGAGGTACATCATAGCCCCCTCATCGCTTGCGGGGAGGGGGTTGGGGGTGGGGTTCTTGTACCTCACTGAAACGAGAACCGCTATACAACATTTTTTTTGTAACAGTCAAAGTGTAACACTTACTCACATCCCGCCCAGAACTTAAGTTCTGTACTAATAGCTCAAGTCCACTTAAGTGGACTGAAATTTTCGTTTTCACAAGATATAGCCATCTACATCGCTGAAAATATTGTATTTAGTCCTCTTGAGAGGACTTTAGCTATTAGCTTTGGAATTTATTCCTAAGCGGGATAGCAACGAAGCGAGTGATTGAAAAGATGTGGGTAACGACAAGCCTTAAAAGGCTTCCTCTTAGAGTTTCTTTCTCCCCTTTTTAAGGGGGTTGTAGGGGATCAATGAAATGCCTAAAATCACAGCCAACCACTTTTCAAACAAGCTCTTAAGGATTTTAAAAATTGCTCGTATGGAAAATTAGAGTTTTTTTATCCTAAAATCCTACTTCTTAGCTTCTCTCCCAAACAAATCTAGTTGAGATGTAGCTCGTAAAAGTCGCGCCGCTTCTGTAGATGTATCTACTCTCCGAGCGCGATTCGCCTCTTCTGCCTGCTGAGAAATATTTGCCAAATTTAAATTAGAATATTGTAAAGACTGATTCGTTTGTATTGACTGAGCAAATGTTTCTGCTACGATTCTTGATTGTAATTTTTGGAGTTGAATGGTTTCGCTGTTTAGATTTAGCAATGTATTTGTCAATGATTGTGTAGCCTGACATGCTACATTACTACCACAAGTTATGTTTACTCCTGGGTTATTTCCCCCAGAACTAGAATTTTCAAAAAGCTCCGACTGAATATTTTCTAACTTTCCTTTTATCCGACTTTGTGCATTTTTACCAAGAACACCTACCGCTACTCCACGGGTAATTAAACGATTAAGTTCATTACCAACTAAATTTCCCCGTACTGCTGCATTATTTTCAAAGCGGCTTGCTCTAGACTGTGAACGATAAGAGTAGTCAATCACATTATCACGAACCTTTTGTCCCGCAGCGACGGGGTTAGGTATTTTCAATTCTCCCTCGTTACTGGTAGTAGTAAGAGCATTTTGACTCTCTAACTCTAAAGGGTTTAAGTTTTCGCTTAGATTCTTATATTGAAAGTAATCTTGCAAATCTCTGGAATATGATTGAAAATCAGTCCAAACCTGCCCTACTAGCGTTTGATCTTGTTGTGCCATTACTGGTAGAATTGCCAGAGATAAAAACGTCAGAGTAAAAATGGTAATTTTTCGCATACATTTGTGCCTGAAAAAGATAATTTAGCTTTTTAACTATGATTTATAGCAAGGCAGGGAGTAGGGAATCGGCTTTTTCAAGTTATACGGGGTTTTTTCAAAAATCAAATAGGAGTTCTATATAACTTTTTGAATCACTGTTAACTGCTTACAGAACCCGATTAACTACTACGCAGATTAGCCACTAACTGACGTGCAAATGCAGAAATTGCTTCATATTTATCACTATGAAGTTGCATCATTTTACTACGTGCAGTTTGTTCAGCAGGGTTATTAGCAACTGCTGCCAATTGTTCGTAACCTGGATAATAACGACAGAATGTATAAATACCGTTATCATCTAACAGCCATTGGCTATAAACGCTTTCTTTGCGGGGAAAAAAGCTTTCTGAAGCATTACGAGCAATAATGTTGCGGGGATATTTTAAGATATCTGCAAAACTATCGACTGCAACCGGCTGAATGCGTCCAATCAATCGTGTTGTCAAGTTTTGCAAAATCTTAGATGCAGCTTTAGATTTGGCAATTGTATCAGGATCTTGTCCTGATAAGATGACTCTGATACCGGCTTTAGCGCCGTTTGCACAAACTCTGCCAACTAAGTCAGATATTTGCTCGAATTCAAATAGAATTGGTGCTTCGTCAATGAAGAATATAGAAGCTGGACTACCTAATGCGCGTCGTAATGCTGCTGAATAGGCACTCAGAGATAGTACGGCTGCATCTTCACTATCTGATAGGTTTCTGAGAGCAAAAACTAATAGTTGTGCATCGGTAGGAAAGCTTGATGGTGCAGAAATGGCTTGTCCCACGCGACTCGAAAGCCAAAACCGCAAGCGCAACTGAATTTGACTAAGGGCGTCTTCTACTCTGCCAGTTAAAGTACTTAGCTGCAAGTGTTCTGATGAACAGAAAAACAGAAAATCTTTTAAGGTAGGAGTTTTTTGCCAAGCAAGAGTGCCAAATCCTCCCGCCATCGCCTGTCGATATCGCTCTTGTATGCCCTCATCAGCAAAGAAGGCTTCTAATGCTAAGTTGAGGAGCGATCGCACGGTTTGCGATAAAATTTGACTTTCAGTGGATGATCCTAAAACCATTGTCATTAAAGCTGATTCTAGGAAGGCAGTATAATCGTTAAAGCGATCGCGCTGTTGTTCTGGTTCTAGCGATCGTAAATCTGGCTGTTCAAATAAGTTATTCGATTGTTTGGAGATATCAAAGTACGCTCCATTAGCCCCCATAAACTCTGTGTAATCAGTGAAAGTAGATGTCCCATCAGGTTTCGGGAAATCTAACGCCACAACAGGAATACCATGCGCCAAAGCCTGAGTTAAAATCCCTGATACCAACACCGATTTACCAGCACGAGTTGTAGCAAATAAAGCTAAATTTTTGTGTTGATTAAACAAATCTAAATGTATGGGTGTTCCACCTTCTTCAGCAATCAACTCAAAGCCTTGTTTATCACCCTGTTTAGTTAAAACTAAAGGCATTAATCCGGGAACTTCACTTGTTAAATATAGCTGGCGACGATTGAAAGGTGTCGCTAACAAACCTTCCCAAACTATTGGGAGAGTTTGCAGCCAAATTTTCCAGGCGTATTCAGTTTCCCTAATTAATTTTGCTGGACGTTGAAAACAGTTTTCAATATATCTTGTTGCCTCATCTAATTTATCAACAGTTGGACGATGTACCAAAATAACGATACTCGTATAAATCGGGACTGCACCTTCAAATAATTGTTCTTGTGCTGCTACCGATTTCTTCAACTTTAATTGCGCGTTGACATCAATAGTTTTACTTTTTTCTTGAGCCATGATTGTTGTCATGTTTGACTGTTTCAAGACTCGTTGCAAAGTAGTTTTCACCATTGCTGGATTTGCCGCAGTCAACTCACAAAAAATCTCTGTATCTACTACTGTTTCTCTAGCCAACAGTTCCCATAGATATCGCAGTTGAGTAGATTTATTTACCCAACCTCCGGGTTTTTCCAGAAATGATAGTGCACCAATATAACGATTGTTAACATTCACCCAACGGCGATCGGCACAAGGTACGCTAGACTCCATCAGCAAAGTTGTGCCGTGGATATTGTCTAGCAGCAATTTAGTACTAGCTAAATCTGAATTAACTTGCTCGTGCAGTCCTTGTTCATCTAAAGTCAGCAACTGGGGAATCACTATTGGCTGCGTATCATTAAACCTTTTCCAGATGCCCTCCCAGAGTTCATCAGCTTTCAAAGGCTTGACATCCAATCCCATTTGGTTAGATAAAATTTGTTCCCAGCGTAGAAAACCTTGCTTGTAAGCATTTGTTATCAGCGTTTCAATACGCTGGTTTTCTACTTCTGAGAGATCCCCTTTAAATTTTAACCACCATGATTCCGCTCTTACTAAAAGCTTCTCTATCCAATCATCTGCATTTTTGGAGTTGGATTCAATGGTGTAAGTGACATAAATCCGCAAAAATTTAGGCTTGCGAACACCAGAAATAGTCAATTCTTTGACTCTGGCTCTTTCTGCCATCAACAAATATTTGATATCTCGTGATGGCGCATTTCTGATTAGCGATACTAATTCTTTTTGACGCTCTTTGTCGGAACTAAAAGATCCCAAATGCAGTGTCATTCTTTCACCGCTAGGAATGTCTTTCAATCCGGCTTCAATGTTATTAAAGAGTGTATCGATTTGTTCGGCTCTTAAAGTGGTATGAATTCCCTTACAGTCAAAACCAAAAACAAAGCAAAACCGATCTCTTTGAGTGCCTTTTGTCAAAAGGTAAGCGCCAATATCACGTCCATTGATTGCGACACGTAGCATTGTCGCCAAGTGCAAGGCATCTTCAAATGGTGTTAATCTACCTTCATTTCCGGCGACGCTGACGCTTTGTTTTCCGATTTTTTGCTTCATGGTTAACTTCCAATAAGCTCTGATAACGAGCAAAGCCTCTTGTCCAAGCGGGAACGCCTATAAATTTACTTAAAAAACTCCAACTCCTACCACCAGTTAAAATCCACCAAGTTCCTATTCCCCAACCAGTCATTAGTATTGTCCACAACCACTTTTGAAACTCTTCTTGGAAAATACCACCAAAAATTCCATTGATAATAAAGTAGGAGGCTAAGGCAATTGCTGTCCAAGGAAGAATTTGATCGGCAGGGATTGGCCCTAATGAGGGTTGGCTTCCTAGAATCTGATTGACTGGACGAAAATCTTGTTCCCGCTCTTGAGACATTTTAAATATCTGAATTAGTTATTAGGGCCAGCGCCAATTACAAAGCCTGTGAGTACATCAGCAATGGTAACAGCAACAACCACTAATAGGGGAGTTCTGGCAATGCTTTGCCAATCCTCATCTTTACGCACTGCGTTAATCACACCAACCAGAGAAATTGCAATATACAGTAAGTAAATCGCCCGCAACACATTAAATATCAAACTTATTGCTAAGTTGCTATCACCTACATTGGTTCCTGAACCACGGAAGCTGTTTCTGAAAAAAGTTTCAGCTTTCCCAAAAAACTGTGCTTGTGCGGGGCCTGCAAACCAGTCTAACCAATACAAGCTCAGAATTACGGCTGCTGCTAATATTTGTAATATTATTAGCGATCGCCTTGGTAAGTTCACCTGTTGCCCAATTTGCTGGGTGATGACTGCAATTAAACTACCAACTAGTAAACAAAAAAGCAAAATAGGACTATTTAGGCTGATAACGCTTATAAGTACAGCACAAGCAATCAAAAAGGGTACAGATTCCCCCAGAATAATCAAGCTGGATTTCAGCCCCAGTCTTAACTTCTGAGATCCTTTGAGTGCGCTACCAGTTAAAGCTTTGAAAAAGTTTCTCTTGTGAGAACTTTGTCTAGACATTGCTAATTTTCCTATGGTGTACTTGAGTGTTTATTGTCTAAAAATTTACAATTACAATATTTAAATCAATTTAACATGATTTAACATTTATTTTTAATAAAATTATAAATTTCGCAGTAAAATGTTACGTTGGATACAAACTATTATTCATTTCAATTAATTAAATATTAATTTTAGTTTAAAAGGGAAGTATGCATGGTTTGAGAAACTAGGTTTCGAGCTTTAAACCAGAACTGCTACAGTCCTCCTAAGCTCTTGCTATGCCAGCGCTTTTGCCTCAATTAAAGACTGGTAAATCCAGTAGAAACGCGAGACAATGCTTGGAAGCATAGTTACACCTTCTATAGGAAACATTTTATTACTCCAAGCCACGGTTTTGTAAGGTCTTATCCTTACAGCCTGCACTACAAAATAATACATTAATTGCTACAACTTTGGGGGAGTTCACAGCGCTGTGGCTAAACTATCCCATCTGCAAAGACCTTTGGGAATAATTTTGGAGATTGATTATGTTAACATTACCATTCACATGTAGTTAATTTCAGTCTATCGTCAGTAGCAGAAAATAGATCACGCTTTATGCTTTTGCCTAAATATCGCAATCCTATTTGATTTGCGAAAAAATACTTAAAAAGTTTCAGTCATTTTTACGACTAAGTGCAGGGAAGGTCATCTGGATAGAATCAATAATAAAGTTTATACAACTTACGCATTGACAATAAATACCAAATTAAGTTTAAAAACCACATCTTTCGTAAATGTACAGCATTGCTCATACGTGTCAACTTAAGAGGATGAATGAACAAGTCTAATTTATTACTAGCCCTGGCGACTAGAAGTCGCGCGCCAGTTGCTCATGGGGGAAACCCCCAAGACCGCACTGGCTTGGCTATACGACCCACATTCCGCACTTCATCGTGTAATACACGAAGATTTCCAATGTCTGGCTAA
>JAHCSU010000214.1 GCA_023522315.1 Nostoc sp. CCCryo 231-06 | reverse complement strand
ACGTGAGTTACAATTGCTTCAACATTGATAAGAAAATATTTAACGTTTGCAACAATTACTTAAATGTTTCTTATACATGCTTTAACGTGAGTTACAATTGCTTCAACATTGATAAGAAAATATTTAACGTTTGCAACAAATGCTCAAAGCTTCTTATATATGCTTGAACATGAGTCACAATTACTGCAAAATCAAACAGCGATCGCTCTCCTAAGTAGCAAATTCTTTGCGTACCTCTGCGCTTACCTTCTCTGCGAGACGCTTTGCGAATGCGTCCCTCTGCGTTTAAATTTCCACCCTCAATTCGCTACCATTTTACGCAAAGCTATACTAAGTTACCAAAAGTAATGCTGAATGAAACCAACAAATGAACAAGCAATTGAATTATTTAAGGTGTGTCAGGATTTAACTCAGATGTACCTACCACTTTACTTGGTGAGATTAGATGAACGGACAACACGCATTTACATTCTGGCTGGACAAAGCTTTGAAGTAGAAATATTGCCAAATGGGAGGGTAAGATATTTATGACTAAGGCAAATTTTCAAGCGATGACCAAACAAGAGTTAAGAGTTTATGTGTTGGAACATCGAGACGATCAAGAAGCTTTTTATGCATTAACGGACAAACTTAGAGAAGAACCAGGGATTGAAATTACCTCAACAGAGCAGATGCATGAGCTAATTGAAGCAAGGTTAGATGAGGCTGATGTAAGAGATGCTTATAAGGTAATAGAGGAAATTGCAGGGCTGGGGACAACACCCTTTGAAGAAATTAAAAGGGAGCTAGGGATATGAGCTACCAAGTAGCATTAGCACCTTCAGCTGTGCAGAGAATTGCAGAATTGGAGTCAGAGGTGCAGCAACGACTAGCACAAAAGTTAGAAGAACTAGCATTAAATCCACGTCCAGAAGACGCTCACCCATTGAAGGATACTGAACGGTTGTATAAGCTTCGTTTGGGTGAATACCGCATTATTTACCAGATTGAGGATCAACCCTTGCTAGTAACACTGATAAAGATTGCACATCTCAAAGATTATTAAAGTTTATCTGCAAAAGCGATCGCTTATATTCCACCCAATCGCAACCAAAATAAAACATGAAAATCCTTGAGTTCTTCAATCTACCACTATGCAATTCCAAATTTCACAAAATCTCTGCCAACTTTACCACCAGAGTATTTGCTAAATCCAATAACCTGATATCATCTGTATCAATACTATTTTCTTCACCGGCTAACAGATTTTTTACAGCAGATAACCTGTCATCGGTTTGGGAAATTCTCCAAGATTCATCTAAGTTTACGGCAAAATCAAACAGCGATCGCTCTCCTAAATGCTCTCTTACTTTGACAGCTACACTATCATTACTTACCAGAAATTCTTTGATAGCATCTAATTGAAAATTACCTAAAATCTCATCATGTCCCCACGTTTCTAGCCAGTCTCCCTCCACATCTTCAACGTAAATATTGACAAAATCAACCCCATAAGTTAGCCAGTTCTGCTGCATTTGTCGCGCTGTTGCTAAAGCTTCAGCAAATGTATCTACTTGATTGTTGCAGTGAGTTTCTCTTTTGTTAGCCATAGAAGCTGTAATTAGCACGTAAGTATATAGGCTAGGACACAAATCTTGAATATCAAATTCCAGAAAATTCACGAAAATTTTAAATATTTGCCACCAGAAAGGTAATCACTGTTATACAGGGCCACGTTGACTAACTGGTTGACAAAATTAGCATCTTTCGGATTGTAACTTAAGAATAGCCCTCTCTCAATTTCCCACGATCGCAGTGTATTTTGCCAAGCTTCATACTTTTGGTGATTAAGTTCTTCACTAACACTGGTAACTTGAATGCACAGTGGTTGATTGTTACGACTAACAATTAAATCTGTTGCCATTGAAAGGTCGGCTATATAACGCTGCCAAAAACTACCTTCTCGCTGAACAATATCTTGGGCTATTGATTTAATGATATCATCATCTACCTGATTAAATTCGCCTGCCATCAATTTTTGTTTCCAAATATAAAACTTGGAGTCACTTGCATTAATCCATCTGGGAAAGAGATAACCATACCAATATCTCTCAATCGGTGTCATCAGATCGAACTTTGCTTTTCGTTCTTCTTCTGAAGGTAAGGATTTGATTATCAGCCAAATTGTCGAATCCGTAATTACCTCTAAGAGAAAGGCAATGACAAAAGGTTTTGCAGTCAGGGAACCTGGCTTGATATTCTTAACCCAACGATTGATTTCATCTAATCTTCTCGCTAAATTATGATCTATCGAGGAGGCTTGCAGGGTAAGGGACTTTAGCTTATCCTTAATTTCTGTTGGTTGCAAACGATGCCCTACTTTCAGAAGATTATGCTTTTTTTACACACTTTTAACTAGATTTTAACTTGAAAATGTCTTTAGTTAATTTCCTGATGTGATTAAATATTCTCTAGATCGATGCCCTGTGTACGTAAAACCTCCCGTAGTCGAGCAATTTCTTGCTCTGCTTGTTGGGCGCGTACTTCTGCCTGTTCGGCACGTAAACGTTCTTTTTCAGCTAACTCTTCTGATGATAGTATTAATTGATTTTCAGTAGTGAAGAATCTTAATTTACCTTCATAAACTCCCAAATAAAGTTCTAACTGCTGACTCCACAAACGGCCATCAGTGGTGGGTTGAATCTCTTGATACTTACCATCTACTAAATGAAATCCCTGGAACTCCATTGTTACAGGGTGAAACCAGAAATAATCTGGTGTACGGAAGGTATCTTGATAAACTTGTTTTTTTAAACCTTTATCAACTGCTGTCGTTGAACTTGACAAAATTTCCACAATCACATTTGGATATTTGCCATCTTCTTGCCAAACTACCCAACTCTTACGGTCTTTTTTCTCGGTTCCCAAAACTACAAAAAAGTCTGGGCCACGAAAATATTCTGATTTTTTCTGGTTAGGACTATAATAAATCGTCAAATTACCAGAAGCATAAAAATCTTGCCTTTCTCGCCACCACAATTTTAGGATGCGAATTAGCAGATCGATTTGGTCACGATGTAGGTCACTTTCCAAGGGTGGTTCGTCACTAAGTATATCGCCAGGAGGAAAAATAACTTCGTCTTCTGAAATATTATCAGAGATGAGTTCTAAAGTAGCAGGTTCAGACATCAGCGATCGCTCCGCAATTTATTTACTGAAAATTTGGTAATTTGCAGATGGCTTTGAAAACTTGCAATAACTCAATTGCATCTGGAGACTGACTCAAATTTAATAATGGCATTAACTCATAAGTTGCCTGGTTGTCATGTCTTAGATAAACAAATTGATAAAGCTGTCCATTGGTTACCAAACCCCAAACTGATGTTTGTTGCTCTAAACTCTTAAAAGCATAAGTGAGTAATTGAGGTAAACCCTCAATCACATTGACCGAACTATTTTTTGTTTCAATCACTAGAACCCAAAATGGCGGCGCAATATTACTTTGAGGACTGTTGATTGCTAAAATATCCATCCGTCCGGTAATTCTTCTGTCTTCATCTTCAACTGCGATTGCAATGCTATCTTCCATTGTCAACCGAATCGGCACATCGTAAAATCCTCCTAACCGCATCAAGGGTGCGATCGTTATAAATTTAACCAATCCTTCAGAAATTTTACCTGCGCTTAAATAACGATCAAAATCATTTCTGATTCGCAATAGATCCTGTTGTTCAAACTCTGTTAACAGTTCTAAATTTAAGAAATCTGTAAATGAACTATTTGAAAGCTTGTCTAGTTTAAGAAAGCGATGTACATCATTGAGAGATAGGCTGCTAGCTTCGACGGTGAGTGTCATAGTTTCAGGCGTTGTTTGTCCAGACTAATTATATTTTGCAACATTCCCGGTAGATAAACCTCATCTATGTTGAGAACCGTAGTTTTTGCCCTCACCCTAAATCCCTCTCCCAAGTAGGGAGAGGGACTTATTTCCGGCTCCCCTTCTCCCAAATTTGGGAGAAGGGGCTGGGGGATGAGGGTTTTTTCTTTTCATATCGAAAGAACTACAGTTTTCAAGTTGGACGCGGTTTAGGCTGCAATATAACGTCTTTAAATTTCTTGATCGCTTGCTTTTGGTAGATGAAAATGAATGTAAACTAAATAACTCGGCAATTTCTACCTAGCTTAACGAAAATCTAAACATCGTCTAGCACAACTGGGCTAAGAATGGTTTTTAGTAACAACAGCGATCGCACTCATAATTAACCATGTCTCAACCAACCATAGAATCAATCCTACAAGAGAATCGCGTCTTTCATCCTGGCTCGGAATTCTCGCAGAAGTCCCATATCAAAAGTTTAGAAGACTATCAGCGTCTCTACGATAAAGCCAAAGCCGATCCGCAGCAATTTTGGGCAGATTTGGCGACAACAGAATTAGCATGGTTCCAAAAATGGGATACAGTGCTAGATTGGCAACCACCTTTTGCGAAGTGGTTTGTTGGCGGTAAGATTAATATTTCTTACAACTGCCTTGACAGACATCTCACCACCTGGCGCAAAAATAAAGCAGCATTGATTTGGGAAGGAGAACCAGGTGATTCGCGTACCCTCACATACTCCCAACTGCACCGGGAAGTTTGCCAGTTTGCCAATGTTTTGAAGCAACTGGGTGTACAAAAAGGCGATCGCGTTGGTATTTATATGCCGATGATTCCCGAAGCTGCGATCGCTATGTTAGCCTGTGCCAGAATTGGCGCACCCCACAGCGTAGTATTTGGTGGTTTTAGTGCCGAAGCTTTGCGCGATCGCTTAATTGATGCTCAAGCTAAACTGGTAATCACGGCTGATGGTGGTTGGCGCAAAGATGCGATCGTTCCTCTCAAAGAACAGGTAGATAAAGCCTTAGCTGATGGTGCTGTTCCTAGTGTAGAAAATGTCCTAGTTGTCAAGCGCACCGGACAAGAAACTTATATGCAGTTGGGCGGACGCGATCATTGGTGGCATGATTTGCAAAAAGGTGTATCAGCCGATTGTCCCGCCGAACCAATGGACAGCGAAGATATGCTGTTTGTCCTCTACACTTCTGGCAGCACGGGCAAACCGAAGGGCGTAGTTCATACAACTGCTGGTTATAATCTGTATACCCATATCACCACCAAGTGGATATTCGACCTCCAAGACACAGATGTATATTGGTGTACCGCCGATGTAGGTTGGATTACGGGACACAGTTACATAGTCTACGGCCCTCTTTCGAATGGTGCAACCACGGTGATGTATGAAGGTGCGCCCCGTGCTTCTAATCCTGGCTGTTTCTGGGATGTAATTGAAAAATACGGCGTTAATATTTTTTATACTGCACCTACGGCAATTCGGGCATTTATTAAGATGGGAGAACAACATCCCAACGCGCGAAACTTATCTTCATTGCGTTTGCTGGGAACCGTTGGCGAACCGATTAACCCAGAAGCTTGGATGTGGTATCAGAAAATAATTGGTGGCGATCGCTGTCCAATTGTTGATACTTGGTGGCAAACGGAAACAGGCGGTATCATGATTACACCGCTACCAGGGGCGATTCCCACCAAACCCGGTTCCGCAACTCTTCCCTTCCCCGGAATTATTGCAGATGTTGTGGATTTAGAAGGAAATACCGTACCCAATAACGAAGGCGGTTATCTGGCGGTGCGACATCCGTGGCCAGGAATGATGCGGACAGTCTACGGCGATCCAGAACGCTTCCGTCGCACTTACTGGGAACACATTCCGCCCAAGGATGGTAACTATATTTACTTTGCTGGTGATGGCGCAAGACAAGATGAAGACGGCTACTTCTGGGTAATGGGTCGTGTGGATGACGTACTGAATGTATCAGGACACCGACTCGGTACAATGGAAGTAGAATCAGCTTTAGTTTCGCATCCAGCAGTTGCAGAAGCGGCGGTAGTGGGTAAGCCAGATGAACTTAAAGGTGAAGAAGTAGTTGCTTTTGTGACTTTAGAAGGTACTTATCAGGCAAGTGAAGAACTGAGTAAAGAACTCAAACTGCACGTCGTCAAAGAAATTGGTGCGATCGCGCGTCCGGGAGAAATTCGCTTTACAGACGCTTTGCCCAAAACGCGATCGGGTAAGATTATGCGGCGCTTGCTGCGGAATCTAGCTGCCGGTCAAGAGGTATCTGGAGATACTTCGACATTGGAAGATAGAAGCGTGTTGGATAAATTGCGGGAAGGGGCGTAAGTAATGCAAATTTACCAAAATAGGAGTCTGTTAACGACAAACTAACACAAAGCAATTCTTAATACTGTAGGGTAGGCAAAACAGCCTGCCCTTAGAGGATGTTTGAAAAGTCGCAAACTATACTAGAAACCCCTCTCCAAACCTCT
>JAHCSU010000213.1 GCA_023522315.1 Nostoc sp. CCCryo 231-06 | reverse complement strand
ACGTGAAAGCCTTTTTATATTGGGAATCTTCGAGAAATATTACTGATCTTCAAAGCTGATTTCCAGATTGTTGCCATTCTGGGTCAATAGCAAATTTTGGGCAGTGAAGCCATTGCCCTGGAACTCTAGGGTATCCACTTCGGCAATGACTGCTGCTGTCGGATTTGTCCCTTTACCTACGCCACCAAAATCGGTGATGATATTATTAGGAGCGAAGCCGTAGTAGTCGAGGTAGTCATTGTTAAAAAATTTATCCTGACCGCCTCCACCAGTCAAGGTGTCGTTAACACCGTTGGCACCGTTACCATATATGGTATATATAGTATCGTTGCCTGCAAGACCGTTAATCGTGTCCGCGCTGTCGGTACTCCGTAGGGTATCATTACCGTTGGTTCCAATGATATTTGCCATAACTTTTACCTACCTCAATCGATTTTTTCAGTAATTTTTAAGTTGTCAATTTGCTTTTTGTGCTGTTTTATAACACAAAAAATTCACCGAAATTTGGCGTTTTCGGCATACTTTATACATCACCTTTGAAGATCAGTAATATTTCTCGAAGATTCCCAATATAAAAAGGCTTTCACGT